>JAIDEF010000073.1:13148-28940 GCA_029054965.1 Eubacterium sp. | reverse complement strand
ATACCCTTTTTTACTGTCTTTCTTTTTACATCATCTTTTCCTTTTTATTCTTGACTTTTAATAGTTAGTCTCCTTTTGCACAATTGTAATTATATAAGAAATTCTTATAATTGTCAACATAAGAATTTCTTATATAGTATAATGCCTTCAGAGGGTGATAATATGCATTATAAACGAATTAGAGAATTACGAGAAGATAAAGAGTTGACGCAATCTCAACTTGCTGAAGTTCTTAATGTTACACAAGCCAATTATTCATACATTGAAAATGGGGTAGCCTTTTTGAAAGCGGATGATGTTGTAAAATTATGCAAATTTTATGGTGTATCAGCCGACTATATTTTAGGCTTGCCAAAGGATTTGAATTATCCCGAACGCTGAAATCTGAAAATTAAAAAGGTACTGACCTAACCAGTCAGTACCTTTAATCTCTGTTATAGGGAGATGGTGTGTTTGTAAGCCCTGCAATGTAATCAATTGTTACATCATAAAACTTTGCAAGCTTAACGATAAATTCAAAAGGCGGCTCACGCTTGCCCTGTTCATAGTTTGTGTATGTTGTTTTGTGCATTTTAAGTATCTGAACAAGCTGAGTCTGTGTTAAATCACGGTCCTCACGCAAATCTCGTATTCTTGGATAGTATTGCATAATAACACCTCACAAAAGTATTATTGCACAATACATCATTTGTTATTGACAAAATACAACGTATGTTGTATAATGTTTTTTAGGGGGCCGACATCACCCCCTGCGTCAAATAATTGCTTCACAATGTCCGTGGAGTGGTTTTTTGAATTTTGCCTTTAATATTTGGGAAAGTCCGTTACGAAAGTGACGGGCTTTTCCATTTATTGAATATATGAAAACACAGCATTCTGTTAACAGAATGCTGTGTTTTTAGCTTATAAAATTGAAAATCTGAATTCGGTTGTTGTTTTGAATTCCTTATTCGGTTCAACATATTTGAACGGGAAATTGCTCAGATTAAGTGAGTTAGGATAAAACTGTGTTTCAAGTGCAGCACCTCTGCGGAATTTTACAATGCTGTCACCCTTACCAAGGGTATAGTCCTTTTCAAGCCAACCACCGCAGTAAAGCTGAACACCCGGAAGGTCTGTCCATACCTCCATTTTTCTGCCGCTTTCTTCGTGGGCGAGGATTGCTGCCTGTGCCATTTTACCGATTTCCTTATTATGCAGGCAGTAGTTATTATCGTAGCCGATACCGTCAATGATTGCTCTGAACGGCTCATCAATTCTGTCACCTATTTTGTGCATTGCGGTGAAGTCCATCATTGTGCCCTTAACCTCGCCAAGCTCACCTGTCGGAAGCTGATCACCATCTGTTTCGGTAAAATAGTCTGCATTAATCTGCAAAAGATGATTTTCAACAGTTTCATCAGGATTGCAGGATAAATTAAAGTATGAATGGTTGGTTGGGTTGGCAACCGTCTTTTTGTCAGATATTACAGTGTAGTCAAGTCTGAGTACATTGTCATCAGTCAGTGTGTATTTGACAGCCATTTTGAAATTGCCGGGGAAGCCGTCCTCCATATCAGGTGAGAAAAAGGAGAAGGTTACACTGTCATCAGTTGTTTTCTCAACCTCCCAAAGATTAAAGCTGAAGCGTCCACCGCCGTGGAGTGTCCATGTTCCCTGATTTTTCGGTGTATTGTATTCAATGCCGTCAATGCTGAATTTTGCATCTCGGATTCGGTTTGCATATCTGCCCACAAGCAGCCCCTGATATCCTAAATCGGGATTGATATAGTTTTCAACGTCATCAAAGCCGAGCACAACGTCACCCATAACGCCGTTTTTGTCAGGCATACAAAGTGACTGAATGCCGCCGCCGAGTGTCATAAGTGATACACTTGCTCCGCCTTTGTTTGTTATTTTATAAAGCTCAACCTCTTTATCGTTGATTTTGCCGAAAATTGATTTTTCAATGCTCATATTAAGTACCCCTCAATTAATATTTAATTAAAGTATAAGATAAAATATTAACAAATTCAATACTTTCTTGACTTTTGCAGCTAATAAAAGTATTTTATTAGTATAAGTTTTTAATGTGTGTGTTATATTTATAAAAATAGGAGTGATAAGCTTGGATAAATTCAATATGCTTTTTACAGGCGGGATAAGATATGTTCTGCCGATATTTGCTGTTATTATTATAGCAACATGTGTTATATCACTGTTCAGGAACAGACCAAGGCTTCATAAGCTGGCACAGCTTGTTAATGAAAATGACGGCTCTGTTATTGATATTGACAGGTGGGAAACCTCAATAGGCAAGAGTAAGTCGAATGATATTGTTCTGCCTCAGGAGGATATTTCGCGTTTTCACGCAGTTATTGCAAAAAAACAGAAGGAGTGGGTTATAACCGACACCTTTTCAAAAACAGGTGTGCTTGTTAATGATGAAAAGGTTGAAGGTCAGACTGTTATCGAGGATGGCGATGTTATAACAATCGGCACAGTACCGCTTAAGTTCTTATGTGCCGAGGCACTTTCAGATGAGCTTAAAACACAAATAAGAAATGAGGCTGCACAAATGAATAATCAGGTTAACAGAAATATTGCATATGCGGTTTTGGTTGATGCTAAAACACGCAGACCGATTTATTTAAGAAAAAAGGATGTTTTAATCGGCAGGGGTGACGACTCTGATATTCAGATTAATCTTGATACAGTAAGCGGACGTCACGCACGCATTCATCTTACAAGCCGTGGCTGGGCATTGTCAGATTTGAACAGCCATAACGGCACAAAGCTGAACGGCAGGTATATAACTGAGCCGCAGCTTATTTTTGATATGGATATGATAACCTTTGGTGACAGGGTGTTCATTTTCTATGAACAGTAAAAAGCAAGGAGTGAAAATTATGGCTAATACGGCAAAAAAGGCTAAAAAAATGCCACATATAAAGCCGATTAATAATTTTGCAATGCTTTTTGTGCTGACGGTTTTTCAGCTTATAACAGGCTACAGCGCAGCAACGGCAGGTGATGAGCTTGCTGTTAAGGTTATTATGTCGGCAGCAATACTTATTGCAGTTGAGTGGATTTATGTTTCGGTATTTTATTTTGTACTGCACAGAAGAAATTTTGAGCTTGAGCTTATTGCGTTTTTCCTGACAGGTGTGGGGTTAACGGCAATCGGCTCTGTTGCTCCGAATGCCTGCTTTAAGCAGCTTCTTATTTCCATCTGCGGAATTATCGGTTTTATAGTTTTAGTGTTTATTCTCGGCAATATTGAGCTTTGTATGAAATTAAGACTGCCTGTTGCAATCGCAGCGCTGGTGCTTCTTTTGCTTAATCTTATTATAGGTAAGGTTAATCATGGTGCACAGAACTGGATTGAAATCGGCGGTGTTACAATCCAGCCATCTGAATTTGTTAAGGTTGCCTTTATTTTTGTCGGTGCGGCAACTCTTGAAAAAATACAGACATCAAAAAATATTATTAAATTTATTGCATTTTCAATCGCCTGTGTAGGAACACTTATATTGATACGTGATTTCGGTACGGCACTTATTTTCTTTGTAACATTTTTGATTATTGCCTTTATGAACTCAGGTGATTTCAAAACTGTCGGACTTGCAGTATCTGCCGCCGGTCTTGGCGGTGCGATTGTTATTAAGTATAAAAGCTATGTAACAAACCGTTTTGCATCATACAGGCATATATGGGATAATAATGACATTATCTATGGTAATGGCTATCAGCAGACTCATGTGCTGACGGGCATTGCATCAGGCGGACTGCTCGGTCTTGGTATCGGCAACGGTAATGTAAGAAGGTATCTTCAGGCATATTTAACTATAACTGACGATATTTTCGGTCTTATATGTGAAGAATGGGGCTTTCTTTTCGGTATTATTTTAGTTCTTTCTTTTGTTGCAATTGCAGTTTCGGCTCTTGTTAATTCAATTGCGGCAAGGTCAACCTTTTATTCAATATGTGCTGTTGCAGGTGCAGGAATGCTTTTGTTCCAGACAGCACTCAATGTTTTCGGAATAACCGACGTGCTTCCGCTTACAGGCGTTACACTGCCCTTCATCAGCCAGGGCGGCAGCTCAATGATTAGCTGCTGGGCAGTGCTTGCGTTCATTAAAGCATCCGATATACGCACCTACAGCTATCTCGGCGGTGTTAAGGGAGGTGCCAAAAAGAAATGAAAATGATTACAAGACGAGGTCTTTTTCTCCTCATTTTAATTATTGCTTTTATCGGCGGTATCGGCTTTCTGACCTACAGTGTTATGAGCGAAGGCTCAAAATGGGTTATGATGCCTTATAACAGCCATTTGTACTATAATGGTGAAATGATTGGCGCAGGCAAAATAACCGATACAAACGGCACTGTGCTGGCTGAAACAGTGGATGGAAAAAGAGTTTATAACGAGTCAAAAACTACAAGAAAAAGCACACTCCATACAGTCGGTGATACAGCAGGCTTTATTTCAACAGGTGTGCAGACTGTGTATAAATCAAAATTAACAGGCTATAATGCATTGACAGGTATTTATTCCGTTATGAAAAACGGCAGCGGCAATGATTTGGAGCTTACTATTGATGCAGATGTATGCGATGCAGCATATGAAGCACTGAGTGATTACAGAGCAGGCTGTGTAGGTGTTGTGAACTATAAAACAGGTGATTTGGTTTGTATGGTATCAACTCCAAGCTATGATGTTGAAAATAAGCCGGATGATATTGATACAAATGAATATTATAATGGTGCATATATAAACAGACTTTTGGGCGGATTATATACCCCCGGCTCAACCTTCAAGCTTGTTACTGCGATTTGTGCTATTGAAAATATCCCTGATATTATGAGCAGGGAATTTAACTGTGTCGGTGAATATGACCCGGGAAAGGGCAAGCCTATTGAGTGTAATGCATATCACGGAACACTTACTTTTAAAGAAGCATTGGCAAAATCCTGCAACTCTGTCTTTGCTCAGGTGGCCATTGAGCTTGGTCCTGAAAAGCTGGCAGAAACGACTAAAAATTTAGGACTTACCTCAGCAGTATCAATCAGCGGTGATATAAACTCTTTGCAGGGTAAATTTTTCCTTGAAAAGGGTGATGCCGATGATTATATCGGCTGGACAGGAATAGGCCAGGGTGACACAAGAATTCCTCCTGTGGCTATGCTCAGGCTTGTTGGAGCTATTGCTAATGACGGCAAGGCAGTGTCATATAATCTTGTTGATTCTCTGTTCAACAAAGCAGGCAAGGCGCTTGATCTTGATTTTGCAAAGCGTGAAACTCAGCTCCTTGACAGTGAAACAGCCGCTCAGATGAAAAGTCTTATGCGAAATAATGTTATTGAGCAGTATGGTGATTACAATTATGAGGGGCTTAACCTTTGTGCAAAATCAGGTACTGCCCAGATAGATGAAATCAACTCAAACAACACTGCGTGGTTTGTAGGCTTTATGGATGATGAAAAAAATCCCTATGCCTTTGTAGTAATGGTTGAAAAGGGTAATTCAGGTTCACAGACAGCAGGACCGATTGCCGGCAAGGTGTTAAAGGCACTGGTTAATAAATAAGTACCTTTAAAGATAAGGATTTAATATGGATTTAGATATTATTAATGAAGAAAAGCAGGAAAAAGCACTGCTCATTTCTGTTGATACAGGTGATTATGACGCCGAGGTTTCAATTGCAGAGCTTGGCGAGCTTGCCAAAACAGCGGGTGCTGAGGTTGCGGGCGAAATGATACAGAAGCGTCCTGCAATTGAAGGTGCAACCTTTGTGGGCAAGGGCAGACTTGAGGAGATTGCTGAATTCTGTGAAAACAACGATGTTGATCTGATTATTGCCGACGGCGAGTTAACGCCTGTTCAGGTAAGAAATATTGAGGACAGAGCAGATACAAGAGTTGTTGACAGAACAACTCTTATACTTGATATTTTTGCAGGCAGGGCAAGGTCAAAGGAGGGTAAGCTTCAGGTTGAGCTTGCTCAGCTTAAGTATTCATTGCCAAGGCTTACAGGCAAGGGCACAAGTCTTTCAAGACTCGGCGGCGGTATCGGTACAAGAGGTCCCGGTGAAACCAAGCTTGAAAGCGACAAAAGGCATATAAGACGTAAAATTCAGTATATTAAGGAAGAACTTGCGGATGTTGAAAAACGCCGTAATATGCAGCATAGCCGCAGAAAAAAGAATGGTGTACAGGTTGCGGCAATAGTCGGCTATACCAATGCAGGCAAATCCACCCTTATGAACAGACTGACTGATGCAGGTGTTTTGCAGGAGGACAAGCTGTTTGCAACCCTTGATCCCACTGCACGAAAGCTTTATCTTCCTGACGGACAGCAGATTATGATTGTTGATACGGTCGGCTTTATCAGCAGATTACCGCATCAGCTTGTTGATGCCTTCCGCTCAACACTTGAGGAGGCAACCTTTGCCGATGTGATACTGAATGTATGTGACGCCTCAAGTGACGAGTGTCATAATCATATAAGAACAACAAATGAAATATTAGAAGGCTTGTTTGATGACGGCATTATTCCTGTGCCTGTTATTAATGTTTTTAATAAGTGCGATATTGCACAGACAGCAGAGGATAAAATCTATTTTTACGGAGGCGGCAGTCCCTGTGTTAAAATCAGTGCCAGAACGGGCGAAGGTGTTGACGATTTACTGCTTGCTGTACAGAACGCTCTGCCGCAGACAAGAAAAAGAGTAAAACTTTTAATACCATTTGATAAAGGTGCTGTTGCAGCAAAAATAAGACAGGACGGTGTTGTCCACTTTGAGGAATACACAGAAAACGGACTTGTTATCGAGGCAACTGCAGAAATTTCATATCTTGATACAATAAAAGATTATATTATCTGATTTTACTTCATAGAATTACTTAGGTGATTTTATGAAAATGCTGACATTCAAATTAAAGCCGAAAACAATTTTCGGTATTATTCTGACTATAACAGGAATTGTTGTTATAGCCATTACCTTTGTGACAAATCATATTGGCGACGAAACTAAAAGCGTTTCAGCCATAATCAGTGCCTCTACTGACGAGGAACGCAGAACATACCTTGAAAGTATGGGCTGGGAAACCGATGCGGAGTTTGAAACAAAGGAGCTTACTATACCTGAAAGCTGGAATAATGTTTATAATGATTATAATGAGGTTCAGCTTAATCAGGGATTTGATTTGAGTAATTATAAGGGTAAAAAGGTTACACTTTACACTTATACAATAACAAATTATAAGGATTTGTCTGAGGGTGTAGTTGCCGATATGCTTGTTTGCGATGGCAATTTAATTGGCGGAGATGTTTGCAATACCTCTGCAGAAAATGGATTTTTAGTAGGATTTAACGGTAAATAATGGAAAGAATTGACAAAATCATTTCAGTGGCATCAGGTGTTTCAAGAGCCGATGCAAGAGCCTTGATTAAAAAGGGTCTTGTATCGGTTAATGGTGCTGTTGTAAAGGATATTGGTTTTAAAGCAGACGAAAAGAATGATATTATATGCAGCAGGGGTGAAAAGCTCTGCTACAGCAAGTTTGTATACATAATGATGAATAAGCCGAAGGGTGTTATTTCTGCAAGTGAGGGAGGCAGTGAAAAAACTGTTGTGGACATTTTGCCTGACAGTATGAAAAGAAAAAATCTCTTCCCTGCCGGCAGGCTTGACAAGGATACTACGGGCTTTGTTTTGATTACCGATGACGGTAATTTTGCACATAAAATCTTAAGTCCTAAAAACCATATTCCTAAAACCTATATTGCAGAGCTGGACAAGCCCTTTGATGACAATGTTGTTTCTGCTTTTGAACAGGGTGTTGAGCTTAAAGATGATTTGTGTATGCCTGCAGAAATAAGTGCAGTTGACGGAGATTATACTAAGGCAGTTGTCATAATTAAACAGGGAATGTATCACCAGATAAAGCGAATGTTTAAGAAGTTCGGCATAACTGTGCTTGAGCTTAAAAGAATAAAAATGGGCAGGCTTGAGCTTGATGAAGTGCTTCAGCCCGGAGAGTGCAGATATATTACTACTGATGAGCTTGGGTTGATTAAATCCTGAAATAACTATAAATTGAAATGAAATATATTGCCTCACTATATGTTGTGTTATAAGGTGTCGAAAATATTTCTTTATGCAACTATAACAAAAAAATATATATTTTTTTGTTAAAATAGTTGCAAATTCGTTAAACGTCTTGTATAATATGAACAAGATAGGCATAATATTTTTGTGCAAGTTTTTCGCATTACCTGTTCAAAATAATTATGCTTGATGCTTTATAAAAATGTATTTTAGTCAGATTAGAGGGGTGTAATTTAATGCCTAACAGATTATTTCAGGGAATAATTAATCAGATGCGTGATGCTATTGACCGTACTATCGGTGTGGTTGACGAGGCAGGAACTGTTATTGCCTGCAGTGACCTCAGTGTTATCGGCGAGGTGCGAAAGGGTGTAATTGTCGCAGGTGTGTTTAACGGTACACAGACCTGTGTGGATGATTCAACCTACACAACCTTTGATGTTCTTATACGTCCTGAATATGCTGTGTTTGTTGATGGAACAGATGAACTCAGCAGACGTTATTCACAGCTTATTGCAGTTGCCCTTGATCAGATTAAGCAAAATAACGATGAAAAGTTTGACCGCTCAAATTTTGTAAAAAATGTTATTTTGGATAATATTCTGCCGGGTGATATATATATTAAAGCAAGGGAGCTGCATTTTAATAATGATGCTTCAAGAGTTGTGTTTTTAATACGTACTACTCAGCAGACAGATGTTTCTGTTTTTGATATTATTCAGAATTTCTTCCCTGATAAAACAAAGGATTTTGTTATCAGTATTAACGAAAGTGAAATTGCTTTGGTAAAAGAGGTAAGACCTAATGTTGACGGCAAGGATTTAGAAAAGCTTGCACGCTCAATCAATGATACATTGCTTTCAGAGTTTTACTGTAATGCTGTTATCGGTATCGGTACCTGTGTTACAGGTGTTAAGGAGCTTGCTCATTCCTTTAAGGAGGCACAGGTTGCTCTTGAGGTCGGCAAGGTTTTTGATACTGAAAAAACTATTATAAGCTATGAGAATCTTGGAATTGCAAGACTTATTTATCAGCTTCCGACCACTCTTTGTGATATGTTCTTAAAGGAAGTTTTCAAGCGTGGCTCAATTGATTCGCTTGATCAGGAAACACTGTTTACTATCCAGAAGTTTTTTGAGAATAACCTTAACGTTTCCGAAACATCGAGAAAGCTTTTTGTTCACAGAAACACATTGGTTTACAGACTTGAAAAGATTAAAAAGCTTACAGGTCTTGATTTAAGGGAGTTTGACGATGCTATCGTATTTAAGGTAGCACTTATGGTTAACAAGTATTTGGCATCAAGTCCTATAAAATATTGATTATTGGCAGAACGTTTTTCAGCGTTCTGCTTTTTTATATGCTGTTTTGATGCCGTTATGATGTATAATAATACTGCGATTATTTAAGAGGAGCATAATGATGACTGAAATATTGATAGTAGAGGATGAAAAGCCTATTTCAAATCTCATAAAAATGAGTCTTTCAAAGGAGGGATATTCCTGTGCCTGTGCTTATGATGGGGCAAAGGCAGCCGATTTGATTGAGGAAAACAGATATGATTTGATTCTTCTTGATATTATGCTGCCCGGATATGATGGTTTTGAGCTGATGGATTATATCCGTCCTATGGAAATTCCCGTTATTTTCATAACAGCAAAAGGCAGTATAAATGACCGTGTAAAGGGCTTGCGTGCAGGTGCCGAGGATTATATTGTGAAGCCATTTGAGATTGTGGAGCTGCTTGCAAGGGTTGATGTTGTTTTAAGACGATATAAAAAGCTGGATGATATTATAAAAGTCGGTGGACTTTTGATAGATACTTACTCCAGACGTGTTACTAAAGATGATGATGAAATACGTCTTACACCCAAGGAATATGATTTGCTTTTGCTTTTTGCCCAGAATCCCGGAAGAGCTATGTACCGTGAAACGATTTATGAACGTGTGTGGGGCGAGGAGTTTCAGTACGGGAGCAAGACCGTGGATTTGCATGTTCAGCGTCTGCGTAAGAAAACAGGCTGGGAAAAACAGCTTAAGGCAGTTAATAAGATAGGATATCGGCTGGAGGTAAAACGTGAAGTTTTCAGTTAAAATTATGCTTTCTATGCTTTGCCTGTTGTCCTTGCTTTTTGGTATCGGCGGCAGTCTGATGATTTCTCTATCCTTCAACGATTCGCTTGAAAGAGAACGAAGCTCTGCCTATAATTCATACCAGATGGTACTGAGCACACTGCAGATAGTTAATGGTATTGACCGACAGGTTGATTATGATGACATCGGCAATATTCTGAATCAGCTTTCTAATCAGAAAACCGAATCATGGACAGCATTAAGGCTTTATAACTCTGAAAAATCTGTATATGAGGTTGGTGTGTTTGATTTTTCCGATGTTTCTGAAAAAGACCTTGCAAAACAAAATATTGTTCAGCAGCTTGTAACAAATGATGACAAGCGTTATCTGATTGTTTCAGGAACACTTCAGGTGGGCAGTGAAACAATGTTTCTTGATATGGCGTATAATATAACACCATTATTTGAAACGCGCAGTGCACAGGAAAAGGTCTATCAGAGTGTGTTTCTGTTTCTGATTGTAATTTGTGCTTTGCTGTCATACAGTATTTCCCGCATACTTACACGTCCGTTGTCTGAGCTTTCAAAAACCTCACAGGCAATATCCAATGGCAATTTTTCAAAAAGATGTGCTGTAAAAAGCAATGATGAGGTTGGCAGGCTTGCCGTTGATTTCAATACAATGGTTGATGAGCTTGAAAACAATATTAAGCAGCAGGAGAGCTTTATAAGCAGCTTTGCTCATGAAATGAAAACACCTATGACCTCGGTTATAGGCTATGCTGATTTAATCAGGAGTCAGATGTTAAGTGAAAAGGAAGTCTATGAGTCTGCTAATTTTATAGTATCCGAGGGCAGACGGCTTGAAGGGTTGTCGCAAAAGCTGCTTGAGCTGTTTGTTCTTAAAGAAAAGGCTGCTGTTCTTTCTTCTGCAAGTCCGTCATTATTGATTGAAGAATTAGTATCTCACGTAGCACCTGTTTATGAAAAACAGGGTATAAT
The DNA here is from genome assembly GCA_029054965.1 of Eubacterium sp. Classification (GTDB taxonomy): domain Bacteria; phylum Bacillota; class Clostridia; order Oscillospirales; family Acutalibacteraceae; genus Eubacterium_R. The sequence goes on along the minus strand of JAIDEF010000073.1, from coordinate 17,772 downwards.
TTTGAAATGTGCGTGTGAAGATGGCTGCTGTCTTTTGGAAAGTGATTTGTTTAAATCACTGCTCATTAATTTGTGGGACAATGCACGAAAAGCAATGGAAAGCGGCGGAACAATTTCAGTGAAATCAGTAATGACGGATGTTGGCTGCCGCATAACGGTCAGTGATAATGGTACAGGTATACCTGATGAATCGCTTTCTCACCTGACAGAAGCCTTTTACAGAGTGGATAAGTCACGCTCTCGTGCTCAGGGCGGTGCAGGAATAGGTCTTGCGCTGTGCAAGGAAATAGCTGCTCTTCATAATGGAAGTATTGGCTTTGAAAGTGAGCTCGGTGTCGGTACAACTGTCACAGTTGAGCTTAAAGGAGGGATTTTATGAAAGCAGTGAAAAAAATATCAATTTTTGCAGTTACTGTATTGGTAATTGCTTTCAGCCTTTTTTTACCGTACATATCCTCTTTGACAGTTGATTATCACCTCGGCACACAGATAAGGAAAATGGGCAATAATGATATATCCTTACAGTTGTCCGGTAATATGGAAATTTTGGAAAGTGTCAATTTGTTTTATGAATTGTTATATAGCAGAGATTATAGCAGAGATTCTGATGCTGTTTCAGATTATGATTCCTATTCGGGATATGGCAATTTATCTGTAGTTGAATTGTCGGAGTATTCGCAGGTTTGCAGGCTTAATGAGCAGAAGGTGAAGAAGCTTGCAGCAGAGGCTTTGGAGAATTTTTCCGAAGAAAGTATTGCTGATGGTGAACCGACGGAGGTTATACCTAATTTGCTTACCCGTTCAAATGACGATATTGCTGTGAAATCAGGAATATACTGGCGATGTCTGTGGATTAATAAGGACGCACAGGCTACAGCAGTCTGGATTGATGACAAGAGCGGTCAGATGGTTAGTCTGATGATGACCTATGAAGATAAAATTGACAGCGAAATTCCCAAGATAGTATATGATTTAGGCAGATATTGCCTTGGTCATTATCAGGCGGACAAGGTACAGTGCAGAAAGGAAACAGATGAATTTTATTACATTGATGTGATTGTTAACGAGAGTGTGGTATATTCGATTCCTGTTAGCTGGCCGAACAGAGAGCTGTTGTTTTTCAATATTTGATAATATTTTGATGCTTTTTTGTTTTGTTTTTGATGATTTGTTTTTTTATACTCTTTGTCGGAGAATAATATAAGTGGTGATTTTATGACAAAGAAAAGAGTAAAACAGATAATCAGAGTATTAAGTGTTGTATTAATTGTTTTAATTATAATTACAATAGCGTGTATTATGGTTAATCATGTAAAAACAGATAATGAACATACGGATTTGTTTATTACAGAGATTTCCTCAACTACAGAAAACAGTACTAAAACCGAGGAAATTGACAGAACACAGTGGAATCTTATGCTTGTTAATCCTGATACTCCAATGCCTGAGAATTATGAAATTAATGTTAAACAGCTTAATAACGGACAGGCCGTTGATGAAAGGTGCTATGATGCTTTGCAGAGTATGCTGGATGACTGCCGGGGTGCAGGCTTCAGCCCTGTTATCTGTTCATCATACCGTACACAGGAAAAACAGCAGCAGTTATTTGACAATCAGGTCGAAAAATGGAAAAAACAGGGTTATTCAGAGGATGAGGCAAAAGTTGAAGCAGGCAGACTCGTAGCTGTTCCCGGCACAAGCGAGCATCAGCTTGGTCTTGCACTTGATATTGTTGATATTTCATATCAGCTTCTTGATGAAAAGCAGGAGAATACTCCTGCTCAGCAATGGCTTCTTGAAAATAGCTGGAAATACGGCTTTATTCTTCGATACCCTAAGGATAAAACCGATATTACCAAAATCAGCTATGAGCCTTGGCATTACCGTTATGTCGGCAAAAAGGCAGCAAAGGAAATTTTTGACAGAAAAATATGCCTTGAGGAATATCTTGAAAAATAATTTTGTAATATTTTCTGTATTTTGAGGTGAACATTTAAAAGCATTGCACATATTGCGGTTATGGTAATTATTTTTTGGATATAATTAACAAAAATTCCATTTTAAAAGACGGCAGTTTACAAAATGGTTACAAAAAAGGCTTGATTTATCATATAAGTTGTTATATTATATATAAGGAAAAATGAATTGCTGTGGTGTTATGTCCACAAAATTTACAATTTAACGAGGTAATTATTGTGATTGAATTTAGAAATGTATCGAAGGTCTATGACAGTAACGGTACTCACGCATTATCGAACGTAAATATTAAAATCGAAGACGGTGAGTTTGTGTTTGTTGTGGGCTCTTCCGGTGCAGGTAAAAGTACCTTTCTAAAGCTTATTATGCATGAGGAGAAGCCAACTGAGGGTGAGATTATCTTCAACGATTATAATTCATCCACTCTGAAAAAAAGGCAGGTGCCGTATTACAGACGTGATATGGGTATCGTGTTCCAGGATTTCCGTTTGATTCCAAAGATGACTGTTTACGATAATGTTGCATTTGCAATGCGTGTTATCGGTGCAAAGGAAAAGGATATAAGAAAGAGAGTGCCATACATTCTGCAGCTTGTTGGCTTATCACAAAAAGCACGAGCACTGCCTAACGAGCTTTCGGGCGGTGAGCAGCAGCGTGTGTCACTGGCAAGAGCCTTAGTTAATAATCCTAAGGTTATTATTGCGGACGAGCCTACAGGTAATGTTGACCCTGAAATGAGTCACGAAATTGTTGGACTTTTAACAAAAATAAATAATGCAGGCACAACAGTAATTATGGTTACGCATGAGCATGACCTTGTGCGTTCTTTCCAGAGAAGAGTTATTGTTATTAAAAATGGTGAGGTTGTGTCTGATACGCCTGATCCGACCCACGCACAGTTTGAAACTGCAGCAACTCCGCAGCAGGCAACCGATATGTTTTTCTTTGAAGAGAATGTATCAATTGACAAGGTTGATCTTGAAGATGTTTTTGATAACCTTGAGGATGTGGTTTCAGATAAGCTTGAAGCAGAAAGTGCCGGAGGTGAGGAGTAATGACAGGTTCCAGTTTTAAATATTTGACTAAAGAGGGCTTCAGAAATGTCTGGACAAACAGAATGATGTCCCTTGCTTCAATTGCTGTATTAATGAGCTGTCTTGTACTTATCGGCTCAGCGGCAATGATGTTTGTTAACATTGACTCCCTTCTTTCTAAGATTGAGGAAGAAAATGTTGTAATGGTTTATGTTGAGGATGAAACAACCGATGCTGAGCTTGCTGATATGGAAAGTCAGATTAATGCTCTCGGCAATATAAGCAAGGTTGAATTTGTTTCAAAAGTGGATGCATGGGCTGAACAGCTTGATACGATGGAGGAGGCACAGGCAGAATTTTTCACACAGATAAGCAGTGACATTCCGCTGCCGGATGCTTACAAGGTAACAGTTGAGAATCTTGACAGCTTTGACAAGACTGTTGAGGATTTAAAAGGTCTTGACCATATTGATACAATAAGGGAAAATAAGGACCTTGCACAAAAGCTTGTTGCAATAAGACATGGTATTTCAATTATAGCAATTGTAATTGTAGCTGTTTTGTTTGTTATTTCACTTTTCATTATTTCAAATACAATCAGACTTACTGTTTACAGCCGCAGACTTGAAATCAGCATTATGAAATCAGTCGGTGCAACCAACAGCTTTGTCCGTTTTCCGTTTGTTATTGAGGGTATCATTTTAGGTGTTCTCAGCGGTGCTGTGGGACTCGGCTTTGTATGGGGACTGTATGAGCTTGCCGTTACACAGTTTAATGGATTGCTGCGTGAGCTGAATTTGACTGCTATACCATTTACAGAATATGCATTGCCGATGCTCGGCGTGTTTGTATTAATTGGTGTTGTATGCGGTGTTGGTGGCTCACTTGTAACGATGAGAAAGTATCTTAACAAGGAAGGTAGTGAGATTAGCGGTGTCTAAGTCAAAATTAAGAATTTTTTCTGTATTTTTGTGTGCTGCTTTTGCTTTTTCAAGCTTTGGAATTACAGCGCAGGCTAAGTCTACCTCACAGCTTAGAAGTGAACGTGAAAAAATCCAGAGCGAAATTAACAGTGCTCAGGATAAAATTGATGAGCTTGCAGCTCAAAAATCAGAAACAGAGGAATATTTAACAGCGTTAAGGTCAAAAATAAATCTGATGCAGGATAAGATAGATTCCCTTGAGGCAGATAAAAGTGCCCTGCAGAAAGAGATTAATGCTATTCAGGATAACATTGTTAAAACTGAGGATGAATTAGAGAAAAATCAGAAGGAAATTGACAAAAAACAGGCTGAATTTGACGAAAGCTATGAGCTTTATTGTCAAAGGCTCAGAGCTATGTATGTTTCGGGTTCAGTTTCAAATCTTGAGGTTTTACTTACCTGTACTGATATGAGTGCAATGCTCACTCGTTCACAGATGATAAAGTCTGTATCAGAGCAGGATAGTGCTCAGCTCGATGACCTTATGACGAAAATGGAGGAAATCGAGGCTAAGAAAAAAGAGCTTGAGGTTAAGCGTAATGAGCTTAACGAGGATAAGGCTAAGCTTGAGGAAAATAAGAAGTCGCTTCAAAGCAGAATTGATGAGATTGCTTCATCAAAGCGCGAGGT
>JAIDEF010000073.1:0-13138 GCA_029054965.1 Eubacterium sp. | reverse complement strand
AGGTTGATGCTGAGGCTGCCAAAGCCAACGAATTAATGAAAAAGCTGTCATCTCAGACCAGTGAATATATGGAAATGATTGATACTAACCGAGAGCGTTTGCAGGAGGTTGAGAATGAAATCAGAAGAGCAACTGCAGCAGCCTCAACCGGCTCAGGCTCAATTTCAGGTTCGCAGGGCTCAGGCAGCGGTGCACTTGGTTATCCTACAGATTCAAGAAGTATTTCAGCAGGATTTCCATATTACAGCAGCGGCGGTTATCATGGCGGTATAGATTTTCCTGTTCCTATCGGTTCAAATATTTATGCTGCTGCAAGCGGAACGGTAATCTTGGCAAAAACACTCAATTACAGCTATGGTTATTATCTTCTGATAGATCACGGTGACGGTCTTTCAACACTTTATGCACATAACAGTGCACTCCATGTAGGCGTAGGTGATACTGTATCAAGAGGTCAGGTTATTGCTGCCAGCGGCTCAACCGGTAATTCATCAGGACCTCATTGTCACTTTGAAGTTCGTGTTAACGGATCACAGGTTAACCCTTTTAATTACTTATAATATGTGATATACTTAAAATATAATAATTTTTAAATTAATTTAAGGAAGTGAAGGTCAATGAAACAGTCGGGTTTATTTATTAAAATTATGTCTGTTTTGTTGACCTTCTGCTTTGTTTTTGCATCAATCGGTTCAAACTGTGTTATTTTTGCAGCAGGCAATGAATACAGTGAGGATTATGATGATATGACACCTGCCGAAAAGCAGGCATATCTTGAGCAGAAGCTAAAAGAGGTTAATGCAAAGCTGTCATCACTCGGTGAACAGTCAACTGAAACAGAGGAATATATTAATACCCTTGACCAAAAAATAAGCTATCTGCAAAAGGAATTGTCGCTTTCAAAAAATACAATTGAAAGCTCAAAGAAAAAAATAACAGTACTTGAAAATGAATATAAAAGTAATGAAGCAGAAATAAAGGCTCTCGGGCAGGACATAGTTGATTTAACAGCTAAAATGGATACCCTGCAGGAGGAATTTAATCTCAGCTACAGCGATTATGCACAAAGGGCAAGAGCACTTTATATCAGCGGAAACAACAGTATGCTTGAAATGCTTCTTACCAGTACGGATATTTCAACATTGTTTACAAGACTTGAAATGATTAAGCGTGTTTCAAGATATGATAAAATGCTCCTTGAAAACCTGCAGAATGAGGGAACGGAGCTGCTGAATACCAAGACAAGTCTTGAGGATAAGAAGGTTAAATTATCCGCTAATCAGGAAAATCTGATTTCTACAAAAGAAAATCTTAATCAGACAATTAAGACTCTTGAAACTCAGCAGGTCAGCTATAATGAAAAAGAAAAATCCTATATGGATGAAAAGGCTGAGGCTGACAGACTTTTGTTAAAGCTTCACCAGGATACAAAAACCTACAGCGAGTACAGAAATCAGGATTTGGAAATGCTCAATGCAATCAATGCTGAAATTGAGCAGGCAGCCCTGGAATGGGAAAAAAGGCAGGAAAGCCAGACAACAACCACTACAACCACAACAACTACTACCAAGCCTGAAACAGGCGATAATAATAGTACGTCAACTACAAAGCCGGCAACTACTGAAAAGCCAAATCCGACAACAGGCTCAAATAAGCTTAGCTTAACATATCCTGTTCCGAGTCAGACAAGAATTACCTGTCCTTGGATGGGTTATACAAACCATACAGGTGCAGATTTTGCCTGTGACAGCGGTTCTAAGGTGGTTGCTGCTGAGGACGGTGAGGTTATTATATCAACTGATATCAGGTGTAACGGATGTTCAAACTCCTATCATGGCGGCGGCTACTGCAGCTATGGCAGGTATATTGTAATTGCACACGATAAAAGAGATTCATCAGGAAATCGTGTATATACACTTTATGCACACAATTCTCAAAGACTTGTGTCTGTAAATCAGAAGGTTAAAAAGGGACAGCAGATTGCTGTCAGCGGTTCAACAGGTAATTCTTCGGGTCCTCACTGCCATTTTGAGGTAAGGACACCAAGTGCAAGCTATAGTGACTGTGTCAATCCGGCACTGTATTTACCGTAATTGAAAGGGGAATAACAATTGAAAATTAAATTGATTTCTGTTGTTATGGTATTAACTTTAATATTTTCAGCTACAATTCCTTATGCTGCGCTGGCTGCCGATACCACGGCAGACAGTGCAAAAAACAGCACAAGCACAACAGGCACAGCTACTGCCGCCGGTGAGGAGGAGTCTACTACCGAGCTGGATGAAAAGGCAAAGCACGAGGCACAGCTTATGCTTGAAAAGCAGCAGAAGGAGCTGGAGGATAACATAAAAAATGCTGAGGAAAAATTAGCAGAGTTAGAGAAAGACTCAAAGGTTACTGAGGAGTATATTGATACCCTTGACCAGAAAATCGGTTATATCAATGAGCGCCTGACAATGCTTGAAAATGAAAATCAGCAGATTCAGGGTGACATTAACAAATTGAAGCCTGAAATAGAAGAAAATGAAAAGGTTCTTAAAGAACTGTCTGAGCAGGTTGACAAAGCACAGGCAGAACTGAAAAAACTTGAAGATAAATTTCAGAGTGTTTATGATGCCTATTGTATGCGTCTGCGTGTAATGTACATAAGCGGTGATTATAACATATTGACTGCACTTATCACCTGTAAGGATGTGTCAAGCTTTCTTACAAGGTATGAAATGATTAAGTCTGTTTCAAAAAGCGATACAGAGCTTTTGAAGGAGGTTAACGACAAAACAAAGGAAATCGTTACAAAAAAAGACGGACTTGATGAAAAACTCAGGGAATATACAAATATCAAATCAAAGTATGATGAGCAGAAGGCTTCACTTGTGGCTAAGCAGAAGAAGATTGAAAGCAATTCCGAGGAAATTGCAGCACAAAAGATTTCTCTTGCAACAGATAGGGCTGAAAGTGACAGCCTGCTTGCAAAGCTTACAGCACAGAATCAGCAGTATACTGAATTCAGGAATGAGGACAGTGCTCTGGTCGAGGCTGTGGAAAAGGAAATTCAGGATTTGATTGCAGGTATTAAATCACCTGATGAGGTGACGACTGCGGTTAAGTCAGATAAGCCAAGTGATAATACAAATAATGTTCAGGGTGGAAAATCGGATGTTTATTCAAACAGCGACGCTGTGCTTAATATGACATATCCTGTACCCGGTCACTATGGTGTTTCTGCCGGCTTCCCGAACTATTCATCAGGCAAATATCACGGCGGTATAGATTTCCCGTGTCCGACAGGCTCTTCGGTTGTTGCAGCACAGGATGGTATTGTTATTACGGTTAAAAGACTTGATTACAGTTATGGCTATTATGTAATGATTTATCACGGCACGGACTCTAAAGGCCGTTCGGTTGTTACACTTTATGCGCACAATTCATCAATATTAGTGTCAGCGGGTGACAGTGTTAAACGTGGTCAGCAGATTGCTAAGAGCGGTTCAACCGGTAATTCAACAGGACCTCACTGCCATTTTGAAATCAGATTTAACGGAGCAAAGGTTAATCCAACTCATTATTTAAGCAGATGAACAAAATCAACTATCAGAAAAAATTAGACAATATAATTGAACGTAATAAGAGAGAGGACATTTTGCCCTCTCTTTTACTGCATAGCTGCTGTGCACCATGCTCAAGCTATACTATTGAGTATCTGTCAGATTATTTTAAAATTTCAGTTATTTATTATAATCCGAATATTTCTCCTCGTGAAGAATATGAAAAAAGAAAGGCAGAGCAGATAAGACTGATTAATTCACTGCCTGTTAAGAATAATGTCGGTTTTGTTGATTGTGATTATGACTGCAATGAATTTTTTGAAATTGCCAAGGGCTACGAAGGCTGCCGTGAGGGCGGTGAACGCTGTTTCAGGTGCTATGAGCAGCGTTTGAGAAAAACAGCTAAGAAAGCAAAAAAAGGCGGTTATGATTATTTTTGCACAACACTTTCAATCAGTCCGCTGAAAAATGCACAGAAGATTAATGAAATCGGTGAAAGACTGAGCGAGGAGTATGGAGTATTGTGGCTCCCGTCAGACTTCAAAAAGCGTGAAGGCTATAAGCGATCAATAGAATTATCAAAGGAATATGATTTGTACAGGCAGAATTTTTGCGGCTGTGTGTATTCACGAAGGGAGGCAGAAAATGAATAACCCTTTAGCAGACAGAATAAGACCTGCCGTGCTTGAAGATGTGGTGGGTCAGCGTCATTTGCTCAGTGAGGGCAAGGCACTTTATAATCTTATTATGTCAGGTGAAATACCCAATCTGATTTTTTATGGTCCAAGCGGTGTAGGTAAAACAACAGTTGCATCAATAATTGCCAATGCGACAAATAAAAGTCTGAGAAAGCTTAATGGTACAAATGCTTCCACTCAGGATATCAAGGATATTGTTGCAGAGCTTGATACATTTACTGCACCAAATGGTATTCTCCTTTATCTTGATGAGATACAGTATTTCAATAAACGTCAGCAGCAAAGCCTGCTTGAGTATATTGAAAACGGAAAAATAACACTTATTGCATCTACTACTGAAAATCCTTATTTTTATATATATCCTGCTATTCTTTCACGTTCAACAGTGTTTGAATTCAAGCCGATTGAAAAGGATGATATAATTCCTGCTGTTGAAAGGGGATTTAATATTCTGTCAGTTGAAAACGAGGTTTCACTTGAGCTGGAGGACGAAGTTCTTCGGAAAATTGCTAACGGCTGCGGCGGTGATGTACGAAAGGCACTTAACAGTGTAGAGAATTGTTTTTTTGCTTCGCCTACTATTGACGGCAAAAAGACAATAACACTTGATCTTGCACAGCAGTTGACACAAAAAAGCGCTGTCAGGTATGACCGTGAGGGTGATGAGCATTTTGATATAATATCAGCTTATCAGAAAAGTATGCGTGGCTCTGATCCTGATGCAGCACTTCATTACCTTGCAAGGCTTTTGGAGGCAGGGGATTTGCCATCAGCCTGCAGGCGGTTAATGGTTTGTGCCTGTGAGGATGTGGGTCTTGCATATCCTCAGATAATTCCCATTGTAAAGTCCTGTGTGGATATTGCGCAGGCTGTTGGCTTGCCTGAGGCAAGAATACCCCTTGCAGATGCGGTTGTTCTCGTAGCAACATCACCTAAAAGCAATTCAGCCTATGAGGCTGTCAATCTTGCAATGGCAGATGTTCAGAATGGTAATTATGGTCCTATACCTCGTCAGCTACAGAATGTTCACTATGACGGTGATGATGTTAAAAATAAGGGGCAGAATTATATTTATCCCCATGAGTATGAAAATCACTGGACCTATCAGCAGTATCTGCCTGATGTAATTAAAAATAAGCAGTATTATACATATGGTCCTAATAAGAATGAACAGGCTTTTAAAGCCTATTGGGATAAGATTAAAGGCAAGAAGTAATTCAACGAAGGGGGAAACAGCAGTGGGTAATGTTCTGTGGAATCCATGGCACGGTTGTCATAAATGCTCCCCCGGGTGTCTTAACTGTTATGTTTTTTATCTTGATGAAAAACGCGGCAGGGATGCGAATATAGTAACAAGAAACAAAACGAATTTTAATTTACCGTTAAAGAAAAGTCGTTCAGGCGAGTATAAAATTCCATCAGGCAGTGAGGCCGCAACCTGCTTTACCTCGGACTTTTTTATAGCTGAAGCAGACAGTTGGAGGAGTGAAGCCTGGCAGATTATCAGACAGCGACCTGATGTTGATTTTTTAATCTGCACAAAGCGGATAGAGCGCTTTAACGATTGCCTGCCTGATGACTGGGGTGAGGGTTATGATAATGTTATTATTGCCGTGACCTGTGAAAATCAGCAAAAGGCTGATGAACGTATACCAATACTCACTGAAATAAAGGCAAAAAGAAAATATATTTTTAATTCTCCTATTTTGGAGGATATTGATTTGAGTTGTTATCTGAAAAGCGGAGAAATCGATTTGGTTTCCGTTGGCGGTGAATCCTATGCTAATGCAAGGGTCTGCAATTTTGACTGGGTAAAGCATATTAAAGATGATTGCGATAAATATAATGTTAAGTTTGATTTTCACCAGACAGGCTCAAATTTTGTTATGAATGGTAAGTACTATAAAATAAAACATCACGATGAATATTCTCAGGCAAAAAAAGGAATGAGATATCTTGATTTACATAAAGAGGAAAATATATGACTAAAAAGGAAAGAGTTTTAAAGGTTATTGAAATATTAAAGGAGCTATATCCCGATGCACTTTGCTCGCTTACCGCTTCAAATCCTTTTGAACTTCTTGTAGCAGTAAGACTTTCGGCACAGTGTACTGATGCAAGGGTCAATCTTGTAACGCCTGCACTTTTTGAAAAATATAAAACACTTGATGATTACTGCAATGCAGATGTTAAGGATATTGAAAGACTCATACATAGCTGTGGCTTTTACAAAAGCAAGGCGGAGTCTATAATAGGAATGGCACAGAAAATAAGGGATGAATTCGGCGGACAGGTACCTGATAATATAGAAGATTTAATAACTTTGCCGGGTGTAGGCAGAAAAACCGCTAATCTTATTGTAGGCGATATTTACGGCAAAGAAAGTATCGTTGTTGATACTCATATGATAAGAATTTCTAACCGTATTGGTCTTGTTGCCGAAAAGGACCCGAAAAAAATTGAGTTTGCACTGAAAAAGATTGTTCCGCCGGAGGAGGGATCGGATTTCTGCCACAGGATTGTTCTTTTCGGACGTGATACCTGCTCAGCAAGAAAACCGCTTTGTGAGTCCTGCAGGCTTGCCGATTGCTGCAAAAGGGTTGGTGTTAAAAAGTGAGTAATATAGTCCTTATCGGTATGCCGGGCAGTGGTAAATCAACTTGCGGTGTCGTGGCAGCCAAAATGCTTTTGAAGAATTTTTATGATACTGATTTGCTGATTCAGAATATTGAAAATTCAGCTTTGCAGGATATTATTAATAACAAGGGCAATGATTATTTTGAGAGGGCAGAAGAGTCTGCAATCCTTTCACTTGATATTAACGGCACTGTTATTGCAACGGGCGGATCTGTTGTTTATTCCGATAAAGCAATGGAGCATTTAAAAAGACTCGGTAAAATAATATATCTTCATATTGATTATGAGCATATGTGCGAGCGAATAAGTAACCTCAGCACAAGAGGAGTTTTAATCAAGAATGGTGAAACCTTAAAGGATATGTATGACGAACGACTGCCGCTTTATCGGAAATGGGCAGATACAGTCATTGACTGTAGCAATAATACCATTGAGGAAACTGCAAGCCAGATTGTTTTGGCAGGTAAATAAATTATGACAGAAGAAGAGGCTGTCTCACAATTTTTGTGAGGCAGCCTCTTGGTTATATATTTTTTCTCTTCATTATTATTTTGTAGTAACAGTTTTGGTCGGGCTCCATGCATCAAATTTATATTTGCCGTTTTGTTTTACATAGCTGCGAATCTGAACATAATATTTTTTGTGTGCTGCTCTGCCTGTAATGGTTTTGCTGGTAGCATTTCCATTGCCTGCATAGATTGTTGCAGCGTTGCTGAAATCGGGTTTTGTGGCATATCTTATCTGATAGCCCAGCTTACCGTTAACCTTGTCCCACTTAACGGTAAAGCCGTTAGCTCTGCTACTTATTGATTTAATATAAGCCTTCTTTTGAAGAGTTTTAACGGTTTTTATTTCACTCCATTTACTCTTGTATGTAATTCCGTTAACCTTTTTGTATGCCTGAACCTTTACGTAGTATTTTGTGTTTGCGGCCCTTCCGTTAATGGTTTTGCTTGTGGCTTTTCCATTTGCAACCTTGGCATATGCTGCGTTGGAAAAGTCTGATTTGGTCGCATATTTGATAAGATAGCCGTCGGCGTTAGCAACCTTGTTCCATTTCACATTAAAGCTTGAATAATTGCTAGAGGATACTTTGATATTTGCAGGCTTAGAAATATCTGCTTTGTATGTAAATGTTATGTTATATGTTCCGTAATAATCCCAACGAAAAGCATAGTCGTAAATTATATAATATGTTCCAACATCAATAGTATAGCCCAATGAATTGTAGTATTCACCATTATAACCTGTATTATCTCTCAGCTTATCTTCGCAATATTCTAAGTCTATATTATTCGCATCTATAATTTTTATTCTGCCGTGATTAAAGTAATTATAACATTCTGATGACATTTTTATATTGAGAGTTCCGTCATAGGGTATTGTAACTTTATATACTTGATAACGCCAATTATCTGATTCCAAATAATCATAATTAGATGCATAATTCTGGTAAGTTGTATTAAATTCAACATCAGTTGCATATGGCAAACCATCATATGGGTAATATGCGTAAACTGATAAATCAGCTCCAACTGTAATACTGAGCAGCATTACAATGGACATTAATACACTTAAAATTTTTTTCATAATAAATCCTCCTAAAATTGATATACAACTATTTTACTATCAAACGATAGTAAAGTCAATACTATTTTTTGATAGTAGGATAATATAAATCCAGAGGTGAATGTTGTGTATCATTTTCAAAGGATAAGGGACTTGAGAGAGGATGCTGATTTAAAGCAAAAGGAAATCGCAGCTATTCTTGGTATAGATCAGCGTGTATACAGCAATTATGAAATGGGAAAACGAGAAATCCCTGTTCATTTATTAATTATACTTGCAGATTATTATGACACAACAATTGATTATTTAGTAGGAAGAACAGATAATAAATAGGAAGAAATCTGCGGTTTATTTACAAAATCAAAAACACGCAAAATAATACTTGAACATACAGTTTAAAAGTGGTATTATAGTAAAAATATATTATTAGATTGAATTTTAAGAAAACGGAGGTAAATTTAATGGGCGATTACGGCGCAAAGTTTGTTAAAGAGGGCTTGACCTTTGATGATGTACTTTTAATTCCGGCTGAAAGTGATGTTACACCGGATAAAGTTCAGCTTCAGACAAAGCTTACCAAGGATATTACACTTAATATTCCGCTTATGACAGCAGCTATGGATACTGTTACAGAGTCACGTATGGCAATTGCGATTGCACGTGAGGGCGGTATCGGTGTTATTCATAAAAATATGACTATTGAAGATCAGGCAACTGAGGTTGATAAGGTTAAAAGATCTGAAAATGGTGTAATTACAAATCCGTTTTTCCTTTCACCAAATCATCTTGCATCAGATGCAGAGGCTTTGATGAATAAATACCGCATCAGCGGCGTACCTATTTGTGAGGAGGATGGAACTCTTGTTGGTATTTTAACTAACCGTGATATGCGTTTTATGAATGATTACAGTGTTAAAATTTCAACAGTGATGACTCCGAAGGCTCAGCTTGTTACAGCTAAAGAGGGCACTACTCTTGAAGAGGCTAAAAAAATCCTTATGGGTTCAAAGGTTGAAAAGCTACCGTTAATTGATAAAAACGGTAAGCTCACAGGTCTTGTTACAATCAAGGATATTGAGAAGAGTGTTAAGTATCCTAATACTGCAAGGGATAAGGACGGCAGACTTCTTTGTGCGGCAGCACTTGGTGTAACTAACGACGTTCTTGATCGTGCTAAGGCTCTTGCTGATGCAGGTGTAGATGCTTTTGTTCTTGACTCAGCACATGGTCACAGCAAGAATATTATGAAATCTGTAGAGCTTGTTAAAAATGCATTCCCACAGGTTTCACTCATTGCAGGTAATGTCGCAACTGCAGATGCAACAGAGGCGTTAATCAGAGCAGGTGCAGATGCTGTTAAGGTTGGTATCGGTCCCGGTTCTATCTGTACAACCCGTATCGTTGCAGGTATCGGTGTACCGCAGATTACTGCTATTTATGATTCAGCAGAGCGTGCTGATAAGTTTGGTGTTCCGATTATTGCAGATGGCGGTATTAAGTATAGCGGTGAAATCGTTAAGGCAATCGCAGCAGGCGGCTCAGTTGTTATGGTTGGCTCACTTGTTGCAGGCTGTGAAGAGTCACCCGGTGATACAGAGATTTATCAGGGTCGTCAGTTCAAGGTTTATCGTGGCATGGGTTCGCTTGGTGCGATGAATCACGGAAGTGCGGACCGCTATTTCCAGAAGGGTTCAAAGAAATTTGTTCCTGAAGGTGTTGAGGGTCGTGTGCCTTATAAGGGACCTCTTGGTGAAACAGTTTATCAGATGATGGGCGGTCTTCGTTCAGGTATGGGCTACTGTGGCTGCCATACTATCGAGGAGCTCAGAACAAATGCTAAGTTCATTAAGATTACAGGTGCTGGTCTGGCAGAAAGCCATCCTCACGATGTAACAATTACCAAGGAAGCTCCTAACTATTCCGGAAGCAGATAAAAAAATCTATAATATCTACAGGCGGCTTTTTGTCGCCTGTTGTGTTCTGATTTAGGGTTGTGTTTTATGGCAGAAAAAATATCGAAATGGGTAAAATTTAAGCGGTTTCTTAAACGCAATATGACTCCCACATGGGCAAAGCATTTTGGCTACCAGGTGTTTGCCTTTTTGGTATCTGTTGCAATGGTAATCGGTGTGGCGGATTATGCCGTAACAAAAACCTATGATGAAATGGAGCTGAGCTTTGTGGATAATTTTACAGTTACAGCACATACAGGTGCATATGGTACTGAAATGAATACTGTTCAGTCTGTTCAGACTGCGGTGGATAATAATGCCGATATTGTTGAACTTGACATTCGTCAAAGACCTGACGGCACTGTGGTTATGAGCCATGATTTTGTTGTTACCAACAATGACGGCAACCCAATAGAAGAAGCATTTGTAATTTTACAGAATGCAGATATTAAAATCAATCTTGATATTAAAGAAACCAAATCACTGGATAATCTTTATGAGCTGCTTGTTAAATATAATCTTGTTGAAAAATCATTTTTAACAGGTATTGAGATGATTAATGTCAAGGCAGTCAAGGATTCAAAATGTGCTGATATGGATTATTATCTGAATTATATGCCGTCAAGGGCACGTGTGTTTTTTGATGAATACAGGCAGAAGCTTATTGATTTGCTCGAGGAAACAGGTGCTGTGGGAATTAACTGCAATCATAAATATGCAAGCTCTCAACTGTCATCGTTACTCCATAAAAAAGGGTATAAGCTTTCTGTGTGGACAGTTGATAAAGAGCGTACAGCAAAAAAAATGCTTGCTATAAAGCCTGATAACATTACAACTAAAGACCCTGATTTGATAAAAAAAGTTATTGATAATTGGGGTAAATAATAAATGTTTCCAAACCCTTGCTGAAAAGTAAGGGTTTATATTTTTATGTTGTTTTCGGTGTAAAATAAAAAAGTCAAATAAAGCCTATGTAATTATGAATTTTGTGTTATAATCAATTTTTTTAGTAACTAATATAATGGATGTAGAAACAAAGCAGCACTGTTAGCACATCTGGGCAGGTGTCGAGGATGTCAACACTTGACCGATTGAAAAACAGTTTAAAAAATGAGCTGATAGCAAAGCGAGCAGAGCTTGAATTGTCACAGGAGAAAATGGCAGAACGGTTGGATATATCACTGCGTTCTTATTCGGAATTGGAGCGAGGCAACAGCTTCTGTTCAGCAGTTTCATTGATAAATTATGTCAATAACTGTAATGTCGATAAGGACAAGCTTTTTGCAATGTTTGATGAAATCATCAACGATACCGAAAACAATTAAGCAAATTCCACACAAAAAAAGCTGATTGACGTTAACGTCAATCAGCTTTGATATTTTTATTGCTTTTCTTATTCCCACTCAATAGTGCCGCAAGGCTTTGGAGTAAGGTCATAAAGAACTCGGTTGACACCATCAACCTCGTTAGTGATACGCTCTGTTATATGCTGCAGGAGTTCAAAAGGAATATCCTCAACAGTTGCTGTCATAGCATCAACTGTGTTAACCGCACGGATGATTACAGGGTATGCATATGTGCGTGCACCGTCCTTAACGCCAACTGATCTGAACTCAGGCACAGCAGTGAAATACTGCCAAACCTTGCCCTCTAAGCCGTTCTTTGCAAATTCCTCGCGAAGAATAGCATCAGATTCACGAACACATTCAAGACGGTCACGTGTGATTGCACCAAGACAGCGAACGCCAAGACCGGGACCCGGGAATGGTTGACGATAAACCATTCCGTCAGGTAAGCCAAGTGCGTTGCCTACAACTCTTACCTCGTCCTTATAAAGGAATTTGAGCGGCTCAACAAGCTGGAATTGTAAATCCTCAGGAAGTCCGCCAACATTATGGTGAGCCTTAACACCGTCACTTTCAATAATATCAGGATAAATTGTACCCTGTGCAAGGAACTCAATACCCTCCTGCTTTCTTGCTTCCTCTTCAAATACTCTGATGAATTCTGCACCAATGATTTTGCGCTTTTTCTCAGGCTCTGCAACACCTGCAAGCTTGTCCAAAAATCTGTCAACAGCGTCAACATAAATCAAATTAGCATCCATCTGGTTGCGGAAAACCTCAACAACCTGCTCAGGCTCGCCCTTACGGAGTAAGCCGTGGTTAACATGAACACAAACAAGCTGTTTGCCGATAGCTTTGATAAGAAGTGCAGCAACAACGGATGAATCAACACCGCCTGAAAGTGCAAGAAGAACCTTCTTGTCACCTACCTGATTCTGAATTTCAGCAACCTGCTCGTTAATAAAAGCATCTGCCAGTTCTTTGGTTATGATACGTTCCATAGTATCAGGTCTTTTGTTATTATTCATAAAGTCCCCTCCGAAATTAATTTACTTTATGACAACAGTATACCATAAATTCAAATTCCCCGTCAATATACATATAAAAGATCCCGCTGATATAAATATCAACGGGACTGAGCAGTAAAAGATTATGGTTTCTATTTTATAGAAATAATTTTGATTTCTGTTATTTCTATATATTAAATAAATTTGATGTATTTTCGTCATATATCGAATAAAATAATGATTGCATTTTATGTGCATTGTAAAAAACTACATTATTATCTGCATAAGCTATTATGCCTAAATAATAAAGAGCATTTATTCCTTTGAATTTAACACATATTTCAGCCTGATTATTTACTTCATTCATATTATATGATTTAAGTT
>JAIDEF010000072.1 GCA_029054965.1 Eubacterium sp. | reverse complement strand
ACCCCGGACCGACCGGTTATGAGCCGGTGGCTCTGACCAACTGAGCTAATGGCCCGTATCCATTTGCGACTTTGATATAATATCATTATTTTATTTCAAAGTCAATAGATTAAAGAAAATTTATTTAATTTGTTTATTATCTATTGCGGGAGAACTTTGTTCCCCCGCAATATTGCTTTATAAGTTCAGACAAACAATACAGATGCGGCAATAAGATACTGACCTGCATAATAAAGAAAGTGATTTATAAACAAGTGGTGCGGTTTATCTTTTCCTCTTCCGAAGAAAGTGTTAGACAATACGGCATCAGACAGTGTGAACAATACTGAGCCGACAGCCATAAGCAGATAGCCTTTTTGAAAGCCTGTTGTTATTGTAGCTATAATTGCAGTAACCATAGTCATTGCCAAAAATGCACAGTATATGCCGACAATTCGTCTGTAGGCTCCATAGTGTACTTTCATAATATTAGCTGAAGCTACAGTTAAAAAACCGATAATTGCTGAAACAACTATTGCAATTAATATAAGGTACCATTTCATTTTGGTTGAATAGATAATAGATGCGATATAGAAAATATGACCTACTAAAAAGAAGATGAATCCGCCTTTTAAATACGTTTTTTCCTGTGCCTTATAAAGACCTTTAAGGTCAAGAAGAATATCACCGACCAAGCCGAGAGCTCCGCCCATAATAATAAGTGAGCCATATGTATAAGCCTGCGGATTATTAATTAATGCAAAAACCGCCGTTAACAAATAACAAAGGCTTGATACCGACTTGAACAGCAGATTTTTTACGCTAAAGCCAAGACGCCTTTCATAACAAAAAAACAAAGAAACAATTACACCTACTGCAAGGACCGCATAATACATCATTTTACTTTACCTCTTTCATAGCAAGTTTTTTAAACTCTGATTGTTTCTTTAAGTATATCACAACAAGGGGTATGTCTGCAAGTAGCCAGGCAACAGGACCTGCATAACAAATTGCATTAAATCCGATTAAAGGGGTAAAAATCAATGCCACAGCAAGTCTTCCGAAAAACTCACCAGCACCTGCGATTGTATTGGCATATGTAAAACCAAGACCCTGGAGCGTATTTCTGAAAACAAAAAGTATAGCTACAAGTGAATAACACTGAGCAATCGCTGATAAATAATGCTTTGCAGCAATCATTATATCTGCATTATAATCAGTCATAAACAGCTTTACAACCGCCGGTCCGATTACAACAAGCAGCAGACTGCAGACTGCTGATACAGCGATGTCAAGCAAGAAAACTTTTCTTACACTCTTCACTATTCTTTCATAATTCTTTGCACCATAGTTTTGAGATACAAAGGTCATTGTTCCCACACCAAGACCTGACATAGGAATATTTGTCAACTGCTCTACCCTGCCTGCTGCAGTAAAGCCTGCAATAACATTTGCACCAAATCCGTTAACTGCTGTCTGTAAGGTCATAGAGCCGATAGAGGTAATTGTAAACTGCAAAGAAATAGGTATACCCATTTTTATCTGATTAAACGCAACCTTAGAATTTAGTTTTAAGTCTGATGCAGTAATATCAAGCTCTTTATTATATTTGAGTATATATATTCCTGCCAAAACAGCAGCTACTACCTGAGAAATATTTGTTGCCCAGGCTGCACCAATAACTCCCCATTTAAAATAAGCTACGAAAAGCAAATCAAGAATAAAATTCACAAACACACTTGCAATGAGAAAATAAAGCGGTTTTTTGCTCTCCCCTACAGAACGTGAAAGAGCATTAAAATTATTAAGCAGCATCTGCACAGGCACTGCAAAATAAAGCACATCAAGGTAAGAGGCTGCCATATCAATAATATCTTCAGGTGTTTTTAACAGTCTTAAAAGCGGATAGCATAATAGATGTGCAGCTACAACAATTATAAGACCAATAATTATTGAAAGTGATATACTGCTGCCGGCATATTTATTCATTTTACTTTTGTCACCTGCGCCGAAGCTTTGTGCAACTGTTATTGTAAAGCCTGACGTCAGACCCAAGGCTGCAC
>JAIDEF010000071.1 GCA_029054965.1 Eubacterium sp. | reverse complement strand
GGAGATATTGCAGCAGACAGAAATTCCATGGACAGTCTGCCTACCGCTACAGGAGATATTGCAGCAGACAGAAATTCGAGGGAACGGTGGACTACCTATAAATTAAAAAAAGCAGCAGGCTTTCGCCTACTGCTTTTCAATTTGTTAATATTCAAGAGCATTTGCTGCTTCAATATCAGCAAGGTCAATGTCGACATCACCGCCGGGAATTTCCATATTACCGCTGGTAGTTACCACAGATGAACTGCTTAAATTGAATAAATCTACTTCAAACTCAGGAGGTAAATATTTTTTTGTCATTTTTCCGCACCTCCAATTTTATACGTTAAAGTAATCAGTTGTATTAATCTGATATACCTTGCCATTAAATTCATAGCTGAATGAATATGTTACAAAGCACTGAATCTGATAAGGATCAGCCGAATACTTAGCATATGCAGCTTCACTCAACGACATATAGAACTGACCTGAAACAGCCTTCTTTGAAGCAGGATATTTCTTTGCAGTATTGTCATTATTATTCAGAATATTTAATCCATAAGCTCTGATATCATTTTCATCAGCTCCGCTTGTAACACGAATGAATATCTTTCTTCCGCCTAAGTCAGCACCCTGCTTATAAATAAATGGTGCTTTGTTATCAAGCTTAAGCTTTAGATATTCATCAGCAGTCATTCCATTGTCAGTTGTATTAACAAACTGGTCAACCATATCTGCTGTCAGCTCAGTACCATCAGCATAATATTTATCACCGTCTGTAGTGATTAAGGTATAAGCTTCATCAACAATAGCAACAAATGTATATGACTTGCTGTAGCTTACTATCTGATATTTGTTGTCAGCAGTCTTAACAGCCCAAGCATAGAACTCTGCATTGCTTGTAGAAACAGTAACCTCTGTGCCTGATTCTGCAATGTTACCGCTGAGCTTTTTACCTGCTAATGAATTACCTTCAGAAACTGTAACAGTAACTGTTGGGATAGAATCAAATACAGGCTTAGCAACAAACTTGTTATCACCCTGATCGATAATATTCCATTCCTTGAAATTATAGAACGGCATTACAGGATCTACAAGCTTTGACTTAGCTGTTTCAATATCAGCAGCATAAATAACATCTGTAATATTGTTATAGCCATTATAAACCTTAAGAACAACACCTGTTCCGGCAGTTTCGGATGCATTAATCTGAGCTGTTACCCTCATATCGCAATCAGCCTTGCGAAGCATATCTGCACCTGTATATGATGAAAGTCTTGACACAGCAAGCGGTTTAATAATTTCACCGTTATAAACCTTGTTTCCGTCCTCATCATCAACAGCATTCATATACTTGTCAAGGTCGCCCTTTCTGAAGGTCTGAACAAGCCATGTTACAACAGCATTATCATCAGCACCGGTATCAAATGTAAACATTTCACCGTAATCCTTAGTATAAGTATAATAACCTTTATCATTAGGAACAATGTTTTCCGGAACGCCATTTTTATCAGATTTCTGAATAGTAAAGTATGCGGTATAAACATTAACCTCAAGTCCGTTAAGCATCTCAAGAAGCTTAGTTGTTAATTGATCAGTTTCATCCTGTGCAGTTGCACAAAGTTTTGTACCTGCAACAACATTATCGCCTGTTACTTTATTATAATTAGCTGCAATGTCATCAGTTGCAAAAACATAAACAGATGGCTTAGTCAAATCAGTTCCGTTACTGAGCTGATCAACAAATTCATCAAACTTAGCAAGTGCTTCAGGAGTATATCTGTCACGCTCCATTGCTGAAACAACATCAACTACTGCATCATAGCTAACATATCTGTCACTTGCATCACAATCCTTAAGCTCTGTTGCCTTAACAACATCTGTATCGTCATTTACTAAAATCTGATCTGCTGAAAGTGTGTTAATATCAGGTTCAGCATAGGTATATTCCTTATTGTCGAGGATGATTGTTTCAGGCTCAAGTGTTTCATACTTAGCATTACCTGCAGTATCAATTTTATCCTGCTTAGCCTTGCTAACAGCTTTATCCATAGCAATCCAGCTTGACATTGTCTTAACCTGAACTTTTTCACCGGACTCATTTTCAGCAAAAATACCATCATTTAATAATGGAGTCTTAATATCAACCTGAGTCTGAAGCTCTGTTGAATCAACAACAGGCATCAAAGAACGCTTATAAGAGTCAACCAACTCTAAAAGTTCATCATACTCAGAACCTGTTAACTTTGTATATCTCCAGTAATCCTGATTTTCAACAGGATTTTCCTTATCAAGATAGTATTCAAAGTACTTTGAAGCTTCAGTAAGGAAATCATTAAAATCATTTACTGTTTCATCAGTATAATTACCATTTTCTTTTTGAATCTCAACAAATTCCTTATTTTCATTGATTGTTTCCTGACAGGAATTGAATTTTTCAATTGTGAAGAGAGCCTCATATTTTGAAATAATGTTTTCGATAATCTGAGACTGAACAGGGTCAGTATTGGTGGTGTCATCACCGAAAATATTATTTCCGATTTCATCTGTATAAATATATGAATGTGTACCGCCGTCAGGAGTTGTGCCGTAAGCTGTTGTATAAGCCTTTTCAACACCATTCTCCTCGTATCTTGTATTCTTTGTATTCTCTACGAAGAAGAAGCCTTCACTTAATGCTCTCATATACTCACGATATGAAGCTGCAGAATAGTCAGAACCAACCAAATCGCCTACTGCTTCAATAGATTCGATTTTGCCGGTAGCTTTATTTCTAACAATATTAAGCTTCTTATTTGCAAAGGTTTCAACAAATTCACGAACAGCACCCTTGTCACAGGTACTTACACCAATATTGTAGTAAGAATAAATCTCTTCACTGGTGTAATTTGATGATAAACCTTGTTTCCACCAGTTATTTGTACCCTGCTCCATAATGAAGTTGGATGACTTTTCAGCAGCATTAGGATCAGAAGAATCAACAAGAGGCAGCTTATCAATTGAATCCTTACCTGTCAGTACAATCTGACCGGTCCAGCTATTTGTAGTTGCCTGTGTACCGGAAATCTTGGTAAATGCAGGAACAAGACCTGACTCAAAATTAG
Source organism: Eubacterium sp. (assembly GCA_029054965.1). Taxonomy (GTDB): domain Bacteria; phylum Bacillota; class Clostridia; order Oscillospirales; family Acutalibacteraceae; genus Eubacterium_R. Next base: position 6,668 of record JAIDEF010000071.1, on the reverse strand, counting down.
GATCAGAATAAGTAGAATTAGTTACTGAGCCGCTCATTACCTTACGACCGTTTTCACCAATCAAATACTTATCCATCTGTTGTAATGAAGTATCAACAAGAATATCCGTATTTGCAGTATATGTTAAATCTGCAGATAAACCTGTACGATTGTTCATATATGATGTACCATACTGAGAGTTAGTTTTAGGCTTCCATTGTAAGTTTGTTGCCAAATACTTAATGGAATAACCGGTTGGTACGCCATTTGAATCACGATTAATAATTGGATTGTCTGGGTTAGAATAGTCAAGATAATAATCAGCCTGAACAACTGCTGATGTATTCGTATACCATCCATCCTGATTATCGTTATGCTCTGCAGCACCAAATGAACCAGCATTAACACCAACTGTCTTATCAAACTTATTAAACTGACTTTCAATTAAAGCAGGTGTTTCGTAGTTTGCATCATTGATAGATTCAGCATCACCGAATGTTGCAAGATACTTAAATGTACCGGTATCACGAATAGGCTCGGTTGTAAATGTTGCATGAGGAGATTTTGTCAATGTTGAAACAATCTCTGTAGCAGCACCCTCAGAACCTATAAATCTTGTATAAAGACCAGTAGAAATTCGCTTATCATTACCGACTCTTTCATTCTGATTTCTCATAAACTGCAATGTATGAGCCATTGCAGGGTTAGGCATTACATAGCTGAATGCAAATTCTGAGTACTCTTTTCCATTCTCATCCTTATAACTGATAATAAGGATTACACCATCCTCGGTATACGAATCAGTATCAGTATTATATTTGAAATAGTCAGATACATAGCCTCTGAGAATATATTCACTGTATTCACCCTCGGCTTTTGCTTCCTTAACCAGTTCAGCATACAGACCTGAACCTGAGCAACCATAATCAGCACAGATTTGTTCATCTGAATAGCAATATACTGCACCAGGGTCTGAAGTATCTATGCGATAAGGATACTTAACTCTGATTTTTGTAGCTCTTTCACCAAAGTTATGAGTAATCGGGTCATAATCAAGATTATCAGAAATTTCCTGACCATAGAGATAATACTCTTCATTAGCCTTATGGGTATAGATAATCTGATCCATATCAACTGCAACAGCATTTGATTCTACATCATCAGGGTTAGGAAGATCCTGACCCTTATAGCACCATACCTGCTTACCGTAAGATTCACTTGTAGCATCACAGTTAATGAAGCCAAGTTCATAAACGGTTTTGCCATCCTTAACCTGAGTTGCAACAGTTGCTTCACGGACAACAATGCCCTCACTGTTTTTAAATTGTACCCAAGTGTTAGTATCATAATTGATAATTTTAAAATCAAAAGTAAAGAGTGTGCCGTTGTATTCAGTACCATATAATACACCGGTGTAATCATCAGCAGCAACCATACGGAATGTATAAAGTCCATTATACTGATTCCAAGCCAAGCCCATATCAAATTTGTTACCGGCATAAATACCAGCCAAATCACGGGCAGTAACATTACCAAGCTTGAGTGAATCAGTACCATTGTACTTTAATGGGAAGGTTACAGGCCAGCCGCTTTCGGTGTAGCCAACCATATTAATAACAGTATTGTTACCTGACAAGTCACTCTGTCTTGTAGCCATTGCACCATCCTCGACAGCATTCATTTTATCTGTCTGTGAAGTAGCAAGAGGACGTGAATGAACTGCGTTAAGTGTTACGATTTCGCCCTTATCATTCTCAGCATTGAATATTGAGTTATGTGCAGTACCTGAATTTATCCATTCATTACCCTGAATAAGGTAAGAAGACATAAACTGATTACCGCGCATTCTTTCATCATTGCTTAATGTTGAATTTGCTTCAACACCATTTATACCTGCATAAGGACCTTCAGGATTCTTTGAACGGAATACACGGGTTGTGTAATTCCAGCCGTTTCCGCCGTATGCAACATATAAATAATACCAACCATTCCGATATTTCACGAATGGACCCTCACCACTGCCGATGCCTTCAACTGTTGTAATCAGCTTAGCACCGCCGTCATCAAGTGAGCTGTTCAAATCAGCAATGTATTTTGACTCGCCGCCAATGCAGGTACCATCAGCATTAAGCTTCTTAATAGCAATACCTGTCTGATAAGATCCGTAAACCATATAGAGTGTACCATCCGGTGAATAGAAGGTAGCAGGATCAATTGCGTTAACCTTATTTTCGGTAGAAACGCTGCGAGCGATAGTTGTAATATTTGTATAAGGACCTGTGATGTTATCACTTGTTCCCATAAATATTTCTGACTGCAAAGCACCCCATGCTGAGGTTGAGCCATAGAAGCACCACTTGTTGATTGTAGTATTGTACATTACATGCGGAGCCCATACAAGATAGCCTGCACCAGGCTTATTTTCAGGAGAGGCTTTTGTCCAGCCGAGAGGACCTGCAAGTGCAGTAACATAGTCACTGCCGAAGAGCTGCTGGTTCTGATAACCACATCTGCCCTTTTCGTCACCTACTGCCTTCCAGATATAAGCATCATCTGAATGATAAACTGTCAAGCCTGTACCAAACATATAGTAATCAATCTTGCTATATGAAGTACCAGGATTTGCATCCATATATTCCTGACCTACTGTTCTGCCGTCAGCAAGTGTATAAACAGTAACGGCTGTAGGATCATGTGCAAGTGCTTTTTCTGACCAAACATCAGAATATTCGTCGGTATACATATTATTGATATCAACCTGAGAAAGAACTTCTGTATAAACACGAACATCGTCAATATATGTATCAAAACCATTTGCCCAGTAGTTCATACCATTGTCACCGATTGTGAGAACAGTATCATCCCTTGAAATGAAATTAATAATTTCATTTGCAAGACCCTTTGAATTACCAAAGTCACCTGCATAGGTAGACTCGTGCGGTTCACCATTAGTGTAAACCATTACATTGTTAGTTTCAGCATTCGGGTCAACAGTAATAACAATATTCATCCACTGACCTGAATAGTTACCTGCAGCATGCAGAGTTTTATTCTGCGGATCAGCCTTGATATCCTGATATCTGAAGCCTGCAGCATTACCATAATTATTTCTGAAGGTTGCCCATCCATTCATATTAGCAAGGAAATATTCCTCATTTGAATCTGCAGCCTTAAAGCCAACACCTGTATACCAATAATCATTTCCTGCGTACTGGGTAATATCATCAACAACTTTACCGTCACGTTCAATATATCTCCAGTAGCTCAATGTAATACCGTTATTCTGAGCAGCAACCTTATTTGCTTCTCTTGAAGCAATAGGGTTAGCAATCTCAAGGTGCTGTTTCACTGAAGAATTTGCATTGATTTTTAATGCATTCTCTCTCCAGCCTGATGACCAGTCATAGCCATTTGCGTTACCGTCAATATTACCTGCACCTGCAACTACTGAGCCTGCCTGCTCAGTGAATTTACCTGAGTAATTGCTGCCCAAGTCAGGAGTTGAGCTGAAGGTTAAACCATTAATGCTTGCATTATCAAAGCTCTCACGAAGAGCAAGTGTGTCAAGGTCATCGCTGAGGAATATCTTTTTAACAGCGGTTTCTTCACCCTGATAATCACGCCAAGCGTTAACAATAATATACTCAATATTACCTAAATCTGAAAGAGTTATAGGAGCTGAATATGTTGCAGCCTTTACCTTTTCTTCACCATTAACATTCATTGTATATTTAATGGTAGCATCAACATTTTCAGGGTCAGTAATTGTGATAGTGCTTTGGCTGCTTACCTTATTACCCATTTCAGATGTAATTGCAAGGTCTTTAGAGGTGGCTCTCACATATGTAGCACTGCTTATTGCAGAAGTTTCACCTTCAACAGTCTGGCGAGCATAAACCGTAACCTCAGAACTATTTAAACCTGCGAAAGGTACAATCGGCTCACTATATGAGGTCCATTCACCGTCATTAATACGATACTCAATAGGACCTTCATAAACATTGCCGGCACCGTCAGGTGCAGGTGAAAGTGTAATCTTTTCATCTGCTGCGATAGCTGTGCCGCTTGCTACAGACATATCAGGACCTTCAAGAATGTAATATGAGCAAACTGTCATGTTTGAAATCGGCTTACCATCCTTAAAGAAAGCTGCAGAAACATACGCAAGTGAATGTTCACTGCTGCCTGCAAATGGAGCAAAATCTTCTGTATAATCATCAGCAGAAGCAAGGTCTGAACGAAGAGGACGCGCCTCATTATCGTAAGTAACCTTATATTTTATTACAGCACCTGTTAAATCTGATGTATCATCAGGGTTTGCTGAAATGGAAATTGTCATATCAGGACCAAGTGTTGAACCTGATTCATAAGACATAACAGGCTCCATGGTATCTACCTGAGCCATTCTAAGTGCTCGGAAGGTTGTTGTAACCTCTTCAGCAATAGAAGCATCAATAGCGGTATAGCCATCAGTTACTACTTTTGCCATAGCTTCCTGTGCTTTATTATATGCTGCAATGAAAGGACCCCAGGTCTCGTCAGTATAGTTCTGCTGACCTCTGCCGTTAACTCTTTCCATTGGAGAAGCAAGCTGCTTAGTATCAGGATTAAGGTACTGAGTAGTTAATGCCTGACGAATCAGTTCATAATTCGGCTCTACTGCAGTTACCTCTTTCATAAAGTTTGTATAAGCAGTATCATAATTTGTCTTACAAGCTTCCCAGCCATTAACAGGATTGCCATCAGCATCGACAAAGAAGGAATTCGGATTCTTCATCAATCTGTCATAAGCACGGAGGAAAACATCAGCACCGCCCTGCTTGTAATCTGTAACATTAGCAAGACGATATGCATTGTTACTGATTATATCTTTAATGCCCTTGTAGTTCACAACATAAACAGGAAGTGACGGATTCAAAACAGAAACGTAATTATCAACTCTGCCGTCATTTGCATTTGAAATATATGAAGTAACCGTCAGATTGGTTGCTCTTACAAATTCACCGGTTTTAAATCTTCCTGCAAATTGCATTGTATTCGCAAAACCACTTGTTGCAGTGTTATTTGCAGATATTAAACCTTTATTACCAACTTTGAAGCCTTGTGTACTTGAAGTTGAGCTACTGGTTACCACACCGTTATTATAAGCATTAGAAAAGTTCCAGTCACCATAACTGTTATATGCACTTCTCCAGCCGTCGGTAAGCACAATATCATTGCTGTTATTTGTGGTTAGGGTTATTGCATGAACCCAGCGCTCATTATTACCACCATTTTTGTTAATACAAATCATGATTGGCACAGTGGGAGTGTGATTGGTAACACCATCATAAAGCATTACAACCTCAGGATATCTGAGCCAATTCTTTATATTATCAGTTATAACAACATTTGAGTCGCCTGAGATTTTTAAATCAGCGTTTGCCGTACCTGCATAGAGCAGATTCTGATACAATGCTGCTTCATTGCCTGTTATATCACCATTCGATCTTGTAAATGAACCTGTCGCATTGGCGGTAACAGTGTTAGCATAATCTTCCCACTTATTTGTCCACATATTGCCATAGTTCAGTCGCATATGCCAATAAGCAGTGGTAATATCATCTTGTGATACAACATTGCCTTTGTTGCCGCCATAGTAATATGCATCATAAACCTTGTTCGCCTCAACATAAGCAAGATAAGCTGCACGCATATTCATATAAATGGTTTCATCACTCATTGACTTCTCATAATCAGTCATAACCTGTTTGAGCATTTCAATTGTAGCACCAGCATTATTACGGATAATTACATCATCAATATAACCATCCTTTGCATCGCTCCAATCACCATATTCAACACTTAATCCGTAATATACCGGTCTTGCTTCAGCAAGATAAGCCGACACACACTTGCCCGGATAAAGAGAAACAGATGTAACACCCATCTCTTCCTTTGTTCCTGCTGTTAAGTCAATCGTTTTTGTTAATACATTATCAACGTAAATTTTGATAATATCAAGATTACCAACAGGAGTAACAACGATAGTAATTTCATGCCATTCATCTGCTGTAAGCTTATCGCCGAAAACGTTTACAGCATCAAAATAGTTATTACCATTACCATTATCAATATCCCAAGTCCAATGCATCTTTCCATCTTCATAAAGATTGAAATATGTACGTGAGCCTGCTGCATTACTTGGAGTACCAATGTTTATAATGGACTCATTACCTCCGCTCATACTTCCATCAGTATTAAGTTTCAAAGGATTATAATTAAAAGAAATTGTATAACCATTTGAAGACGCAACAGGGGTGTACTCCTTGACAGACTGTGTATGTTTTGAAACATCAACAACTCTGCCCTTTTCATTGTCATCGTATGTAGCGGAGTTACCGCCGCAGAAGTCATAGAAAAGGACTTCCGGACTGTCTTCTGCAGCGAATGCAGTGAGTGACATCATCGGGATTGATGTAACTATCATCAGCACCGCAAGAAATGCAGAAAGCAATCGTTTTGACAAACTAACTTTCATAGATAAATTCCTCCTTTTAGCATACTCTGTCAGACTAATAAAAGCTAAGGCTTACTGACTACGCCCTTCACAGATACAAGCCTGATTTTGTATTGCCATGGGTGTAAAAATAGATTTTTTGTATACTACACCCAATTATTTACGGTAATATTATAATACTATGTTATTT
>JAIDEF010000070.1 GCA_029054965.1 Eubacterium sp. | reverse complement strand
ATACCCATAGCTGTGATATAGTTTGAGAGTGCATCAATCCAAACATAGATTACGTGCTTGTCATCAAAGGTAACAGGAATGCCCCATTTAAATGAGGTACGGCTTACGCACAGATCCTGTAAACCCGGTTTGATGAAATTATTGAGCATTTCTTTTTTTCTTGCTTCGGGATATATGAAATTTTCGTTTTTCTCAATAAAGTCCTCAAGCTGCTTCTGATATTTTGAAAGTCTTAAGAAATATGCTTCCTCTTTAGCAGGTTTAACCTCTCTGCCGCAGTCCGGGCATTTGCCGTCAACAAGCTGGCTTTCAGTCCAGAAGGATTCACAAGGGGTACAGTACATACCCTCGTATTCACTCTTATAAATATCATCCTGGTCATAGAGCTTTTTGAAAATCTTTTGAACTACCTTTTCATGATAGTCATCCGTTGTTCTAATAAATTTGTCATAGCTTGTGTTAAGCAAATCACAAATGTTCTTTATTTCACCTGCAATTTTGTCAACATATTGCTTAGGAGTAACATTTGCATTTTTTGCATATTCTTCAATTTTCTGACCATGCTCGTCTGTGCCTGTAAGCATAAACACATCATAGCCCTGTAATCTTTTATATCTGGCAATAGCATCTGTCAGAACTATTTCATAGCTGTTGCCGATATGCGGCTTGCGGGATGTGTATGCTATTGCCGTAGTAATATAAAACTTTTCTTTTTCTGCCATTTGTATTCCTCCTATATCAGCGAGGCTGCGCCCTTGTCAAGCATAAGTGTAACATCAGTGTGGAACTGAAGAACAGATGCAGGACACTGAGGTGTAACATTTCCGTCAATCAACTGTTTGATAGCTTTTGCTTTATTTTCGCCTAAGGCGATAATCAGTATTCTTTTTGCCTGCATAATAGAGCCGATTCCCATTGTTACTGCGTGTGTAGGTACCTCATCAATTGAATTGAAAAATCTGCTGTTGTCCTGAATTGTGCTTTCCTTTAAAGCAACAACGTGGCTCCAGCGCTGGAAGCTGTCGCTCGGCTCGTTGAATGCAATGTGACCGTTTGAGCCGATACCCAAAAGCTGAATATCAATACCGCCTGCAGCCTTAATTCTTTCCTCATATGCCTTACATTCCTGTTCTAAATCTTCAGCATTTCCGTTAAGGAAATTAATGTTTTTCTCAGGAATATTAAGGTGATCAAAAAGATTATCGTGCATAAAACGATGATATGAGTTTTTGTCATGAACATCAAGCTTGCAGTATTCATCAAGATTAAAGGTGGTTACCTTGCTGAAATCGACTGCACCGTTTTCATAAAGCTTAATCATATGTCCATAAGGCTTAAGCGGTGTTGAGCCTGTTGCAAGACCAAGCACTGAGTTTGGCTTTGCAAGGACCTGACCGCACATATAATTGCCGGCTGCAATGCCGATTTGTTCTTCGTTATCATAAATTAATACATTCATATTATGTACCTCCTTATTATCACTATTATTAATAATTACATACTAATGTATATTATAGACT
>JAIDEF010000007.1 GCA_029054965.1 Eubacterium sp. | reverse complement strand
AGCTCCAACAATGCTCTTGATATGTTCAGAGAGATGTATATGACCTGTGCTCTGCAGAAAATAAAAAACAAAAATGCTGCTGCAATGGATGCAAACAAGGTACTTGAAATGGCAACAGTCGGCTCTGCAAGGTGTATGGGGCTTAATGACTGTGACTGCATTGAGATTGGGAAGAAAGCTGATTTGATTGTGATTGATTTAAAAAGACCTAATATGCAGCCTATTCTCAATATCACTAAAAATCTTGTCTACAGCGGTTCAAAGGAAAATATAAAGCTGACAATGATTAACGGAAAAATTCTTTATGAAAGCGGCAAGTTCATCAATTGTGATATTGAAAAAATATATACAGATGCTGCCGAGGTTATAAAGAGAATTAACGCATAAAAAACTCCCCCTGAAATCAGGGGGAGTTTTGCATTGAACATTTATTTTATTCTGCGTCTTTTGATTCAGCTCTCTTATTAACAAGTTCACCGAGAATTCTTGTATGCTCCTTATCAGGAAGCGCATATTTTAAAGTCGGCAATGCTGAAAGAATCATACCAATTGCAGGCGGAATTGAAATAAGGAAGAACATTGCTGCGGCATATTTACCCGCACCTGTTCCGCCATCATAAGTGATGAAGCTTTCGCCATGCTCATAAATTGCTTCGTTTAGCTTTGCAATATTAGTTCCGCTGTAACCAACAATTGAATAAACAATTGACGAAATAATAGTTGCAATACCTGCTGAAAGCTTTGTAATGAAGGATTGACCTGAGAAGAAAACACCATCAGTACGAACTCCGTTTGTATATTCCTCATAATCAACGCAGTCTGCAATCATTACTGACTGAAGAACATTGATACCACCAAAAGAAGCACTTGCAAACAGCATACAAATACCAATGATGATTGACCAGAAGGTAGATGTTAAGTCACCGCCTGATAGCTTGTAGCATACAAAAATCAGAGCAAAAGGAACTGCACCTGCGATTGAATAGAAATTATAAAGCCTTTTCTTTTCAATCTTCTTAATGAGTGAAGGCGTAATTCCCATAGCAACAAACTGACCTATGAAAAGACCTGCAGCAACACTGCCAAGACCGATTAAAATTTTAAAATCAATGCCTGCCAATGAGCCGTCCTCATTATACTTAAGAATATTCATTATATTGCCGTTAGCATAGTAATATGTTACAAGTGTCATTGCAACAATCATAAGAAGCTGAATAGGGCTTCTTAAAATACCTGAAATAAGAATCTGTCTGAAGGGCTTATTGCCAAACATAATTTTGAAATTATCCTTAAAGCCATAGCGCTTTTCAGATGATTCAACTCTTTCTCTTGTAGAAAGACCTGCAACTTCAAATAAAACAGAGGCAATAACAGTCATAATAACAACGGTTACAATAAAGCCCATCTGTGTTGCCTTTGCAGTTTCCATACCCTTTTCAATAAAGATATTGCCTGCAACCTGAGCAATCTGCACAACAAGAACACCGATACCGCCAATACCTGCAACTATACGTGCAAGACCAAGGATTTTACCTCTGTCGCCTTCATCCTCTGTCATAAGTGAGGTAATGCCCCATAGCGGAATATCGCAGACAGTGAACACCATACCCCAGGCAATGTAAGAAATACCTGCCCAAGCAACAATTAATGCACGCTGTGCATCAGTTGAAGCAGTTGCATAATTGCCATTAATAAATGTTAATATAGTTACAAGCCCTATAATAGCAGGGAAAATAATCAGATACGGTCTGCACTTACCCCACTTGGTTCTTGTTTTATCAACAATAGTGCCCATCATCGGGTCATTAATTGCATCCCATATTCTTGAAATAGTCATTATCCAGCCAAGTGCCATGGCAGGAAGACAAATAACATTCTGGAAATAGAAGTACAAACCTGTGGCAACAATATTATAAATAAGGTTCTGACCGAACATACCAACAAGATAACCGCCTAATTCCTTTTTTGTATATGTGCGAATTGAGCCGCCCATTAC
>JAIDEF010000069.1 GCA_029054965.1 Eubacterium sp. | reverse complement strand
GTAGTGAGGAGGTTGATTAAATGGAGAGTTTAATCATTGTTATGATATGTCTGCCATTTGTCAGTGCACTGCTTCTTGCAGTGTTCAAAAACAATATCGCAAGACAAATCATAACTTACGCAAGCTGTGCAGGTATTATCGGACTTGCTGTTACTTTTGCAGCAAAATATTTTACCTCAGGCAGCACTCAGCTTAACTTCTTTACTGAAACAAAAGCAGTTGACTATGCTATGATAGGCATTGAAGCCTTTCTTGTAGTATTAATCACTGTACTCAGTATCAAGTATAAGCAATATTATGCGGCGCTTTTATCAATAGCGCAGACAGCACTTATGTTCTGGTACGAGCTTGGCGGCAAGGAACCGCACCAGCAAATCAGCAAAATATTTGTTGACCAGCTTACTGTAATTATGGTTCTTATTGTTGCAGTAATCGGCTCACTAATCACAGTATATGCCTGTGGTTATATGAAGGATTACCATGAACACCATAAAGAATTCAAAGACAGACGAAGATATTTCTTCTCACTGCTTTATGTATTCCTTGGTGCAATGTTCGGCTTAGTACTTTCAAACAGTCTTATCTGGATGTACTTCTTCTGGGAAATTACCAGCGTTGTATCCTTCCTGCTTATTGGCTACACAAGAACTGCCGAGGCAATTCACAACTGCTTCAGAGCACTCTGGATGAACCTTTTAGGCGGATGCGGCTTTGCTGCAGGTATTGTAATTGCCGGTATGCAGTTTAAAGTAACAGATATGCAGAGTCTTATTCTTTGCGACGGAAAGCTTATTGTTGTTCCTGCTATTCTGCTTTCATTTGCAGCACTTACAAAAAGTGCACAGATGCCGTTCTCAAAATGGCTTCTCGGTGCAATGGTTGCTCCCACACCTTCATCAGCACTCCTTCACAGTGCCACAATGGTTAAAGCCGGCGTTTATCTGCTGTTAAGGCTTTCGCCTGTTCTCGGTGATACATATGCAGGCTCAATGGTTTCACTTGTAGGCGGCTTTACCTTCCTTGTTATGTCAATGCTTGCTATCACTGTAAGTGACGGTAAAAAGGTGCTTGCTTACTCAACCATATCAAACCTCGGATTAATCACCGCCTGTGCCGGTGTTGGTGCTAAGGAAACTGTATGGGCAGGTATGTTCCTGATTATCTTCCACGCTATTTCAAAATCACTTCTGTTCCAGACAGTCGGCTCTATTGAAAATGCAACAGGCTCAAGAGATATTGAAACAATGCATGGTCTTGTACGCCGTCATCCTTATCTTGCCTGGACTCTTGTTATCGGTATTGCAGGTATGTTCCTTGCACCATTTGGTATGCTCATTTCAAAATGGGCAGCACTCAAGGCATTTGTTGACTGCGGTTCAATAATCCTTGTATTATTCGTTTGCTTCGGAAGTGCTACAACACTTTTCTACTGGATGAAATGGATTGCAACAGTGCTTGCGTCAAAGAACAATGACGTAAAGGCAAAGAACACCACATCAGCTAATCAGTGGACATCAATATTAATCCACTCTTTGCTTATGATTACTCTTTGTGTAACTTTCCCATTCCTTTCAAGCAAGGTAATTATTCCTTATATTGATGTTGTGTTCAACAATGCAACTGCCGTTATTTCTAACGATAATATAGTTATTATGGTTATTATGCTTGTAGCTATATTCTTAGTACCGGGTGCAGCTTGGTTAACTGCTAAGGAAACACGATACAAAAAAGCACCTCGTTACATCAATGGTGTTAACGCAGGCGACCAGATGAACTATATTGATTCTATGGGCGAAAAGAAGCGTTTCTTCCTTGCTAACTGGTATATGGAGGATATATTCGGTGAGAAAAAGCTCTGGAATCCGTCAATTGTTATTTCAATCTTAATCATTGTTGCCTTAATGGTTATTTCTATAGGAGGTGCATTCTAATGAGTAGTACATTAAAAATAGTTATTTGTATTGCAGCATACATTATTTTTGCACCAATTGTTGGAGGATTAACCTCGGGTATTGACAGAAAAATCACTGCTCGTATGCAGGGCAGACAGGGTCCGCCTGTTCTCCAGCCCTTCTATGATGTAATTAAGCTTTTGAAAAAGGAAACTGTAGTTGTTAACCACGTACAGATTTTTTACTTAATCACATTCCTTGTATTCGTTATTTTTACAGGCTGTCTGTTCTTCGGCGGATTTGATTTGCTGCTTGTATTCTTTGCTCTCACAACAGCTAACCTTTTCCTAATTCTTGCCGCAACCAGCAGCCACTCTCCTTACGCAAATATGGGTGCTAACAGAGAAATGATGCAGATGCTTGCATATGAGCCAATGGTACTTTTAACAGCAGTTGGATTTTATCTGGCAACAGGCACCTTCAAGGTAAGAGAAATCATTGCAAGTGACTCTGTGCCTGCAGTAGTTCTTTTACCGGGTGTATTTATCGGCTTTGTATTCATTCTTACAATCAAGCTCAGAAAGCATCCTTTCGATCTGGCAACAAGCCATCACGCTCATCAGGAAATGGTAAAGGGTATTACCACTGAATTTTCGGGTGAAATGTTTGCTATTGTTGAAATTTCACACTGGTATGAAAACGTATTCTTAATGGGTGTTGTAGGTCTGTTCTTCCTTAACTCAAGCTGGTGGACAGCCCTTCTTGCACTTGCAGCAATATCTGTTACATACTTTGTTCTGATACTTGTTGATAACACAAACGCAAGAATGAAATGGAAGAATATGTTCAAAAACTCATGGATTACAACAATCATTATCGGTGCACTGAACGTATTTATTCTTGAAGTATTTGTTAAGGGGGTGCAGTAAATGGCTGACGTAACGAAATCACCCTGGATAATGCACTATGACGGAACAAGCTGCAACGGCTGCGATATCGAGGTGCTTGCCTGTCTCACTCCGCTTTACGATGTTGAGCGTTTTGGCGTAATCAACACAGGCAATCCTAAGCACGCAGATATTCTTCTTATAACAGGCTCTGTTAACGAGCAGAACAAGGATGTTGTTAAGCAGATTTATGAGCAGATGTCTGAGCCAAAGGTTGTCTGTGCAATCGGAATCTGTGCCTGCAACGGCGGTGTATTCAAGGACTGCTACAATATTTTAGGCGGTGTTGATAAGGTTATTCCTGTTGATATTTATGTTCCAGGCTGTGCTGCAAGACCTGAGGCAATTATTGACGGTGTTGTTAAGTCACTGGCATTATTAAAGGAAAAAAGCAAAAAGCTTAAGGAGGGCAAATAATGAGCGAAGCATATACACTTGAAACAGTAGATATTGAAACTCTTTACAAAATTGCTCTTGAAAGGCAGCGCTCAGGCTATCGTCTGGCACAGATTTGTGCCACAGCCTTTGAGGGTTATAATGAGGTAATCTACTCATTTGCACTTGATTATACATTTGAGAATTATAAAATAATCGTTCCGATTGAGTCTGAAATCAATACCATATCTGACTTCTTCCCTTCAGCAATGCTGTTTGAGAATGAAATGAAGGAGCTTTTTGGTGTTCAGATAAAATCAATCAATCCTGACTATCAGGACAAGCTTTACAGAATTGCAGTAAAAACTCCATTTAAAAAGGAAGTTAAGGATGCAGTAAAGGTAGTAAAAAAAGATGAGGAGGTACAAGGCTAATGGGTGAAAAATCAATAGTTCCATTTGGACCTCAGCACCCCGTACTTCCCGAGCCTATTCACCTTGACCTGGTTCTTGAGGATGAAAAGGTTGTTGAGGCAATCCCTTCAATCGGCTTTGTTCACAGAGGTCTTGAAAGCCTTGCCGATAAAAGAGATTTTAATGACTATCAGTATGTTATTGAAAGAATATGCGGTATTTGTTCCTTCAAGCACGGAATGTGCTATTGCGAATCAATTGAAAAAATATTTGGTGCAGAGGTACCTGAAAGGGGTAAATTCCTCCGTACTATCTGGGGTGAAATGAGCCGTATTCACTCTCACCTGCTCTGGCTGGGTCTGCTTGCTGATGCCTTCGGCTTTGATGCACTCTTTATGCAGTGCTGGAGAATGAGAGAAAAGGTGCTTGATATGTTTGAGGCATCCACAGGCGGCAGAGTTATTTTCTCTGTCAACAAAATCGGCGGCGTTCTCAGAGATATGGATTCATCAATGCTGAAGAATTTTGTTGACATCTTCAGCGGTATGGAAAATGACCTTAAAAGACTTACAAAAACATTCCTTAATGATTATACCGTTTGCTCAAGATTAAAGGGTGTGGGTATTCTCACAAAGGAGGATGCAATACGTCTTGGTGCCGTAGGTCCTATGGCAAGAGCATCAGGAATAGAAATTGATATTCGTAAAACAGGCTACGAAGCTTATGGCAATATTGATTTTGAAATCATCACATCCAATGAAGGTGACGGCTATGGCAGATGTGCCGTGCGTATCGGAGAGCTGTTCCAGTCAATCAATATTATAAAGCAGCTTGCTGACAAAATTCCACAGGGTGACATTGCAACACAGGTTAAGGGCAATCCGAATGGTGAGGCATTTGTAAGAGCTGAGCAGCCACGAGGCGAGGCAATCTATTATGCTAAGGCTAACGGCACTAAATTCCTTGAAAGACTCAGAGTTCGTACCCCCACATTTACCAACATTGAATCACTTATTCATATTTTACCGGGTTCAGAGCTTGCGGATGTTCCGCTTCAGATTCTTACAATCGACCCTTGTATTAGCTGTACTGAAAGATAGGAGGTAACAAATTATGTCTATAATGGATTTTTCAATCACTGCATTAAAGAACTTATTTTCCAAGCCTGCTACCTCTCAGTACCCTGCTGTACCAAAGGAATATCCTGAAAGAAGCAGAGGTCACGTTGAAATTAATATTGACAACTGCATTATGTGCGGTATCTGCTCACGCAAATGTATGAGCGGTGCAATCAAGGTTGACAGGGCTGCAAAAACATGGTCAATCGAAAGAATGGGCTGTGTTCAGTGCCAGTCTTGTGTAAATGCCTGCCCTAAGAAATGCCTTACGATGGCTAAGGGCTACACCGAGCCGTCAGCAGAAAAAACTGTTGATACATACAGCCAGCCTATTCCTGAACCGGTTAAGGCTGAGGAAACACAAGAAGCCGCAGCGCCTGCAACAGGAAAAATCACTAACGATATGTCAAAATGTATTCTTTGCGGACTTTGCTCAAGAAAGTGCCCACAAGAATGTATTACTGTTGACAGAAAAGAAAATAAGACATGGTCAATTGACAGGGATGCCTGTGTTCAGTGCGGTGCCTGCATTGATGCTTGCTTAAAGTTCAAGGCACTGTCATTCACAGAGGATGACGGAGAAAAGGGTGTTGTAACCCTAACAAAGGAATAATTCCTATGACTAAAGTATTAACCTTTTCAGGCATTGTTCAGGGTATCGGCTTCAGACCGACTGCCCTGCGTATTGCCAATGCCCTTGGTGTTAAGGGTCAGGTTAAAAATTTAGGTGGTAATGTTGAGCTTATTATCACCGGTGATAATAAGGCGTTGGACGATTTTGTCCAGCGCCTTGCTGTATTGTTTGATATAAAAAGCTATGAAAGTAAAGAAATTAACGATATAAATTTTGACAATTTTAAAATAGTTCATTCTGATTTTGATAGAAATACCCCCTTTCTCACTCCTGACCTTGCAACCTGTAAGGTATGTGAAAAGGAACTAAAAGACGAAAATAACCGCAGATACAAGCATCCGTTTATCAGTTGTATCAACTGCGGACCAAGATATACAATAATGAACACCCTGCCCTATGACAGGGAAAATATAACAATGTCACCCTTTGAAATGTGTGACAAATGTAATAAAGAATACACCACCGCCGATAACAGACGATGCCACGCACAGACCATTGCCTGTAAGGACTGCGGACCTGTGCTTAATATTTCAATTGATGACGCTGTAATGCATTTAAACAACGGCGATGTAATTGCTGTTAAAGATATAGGCGGATATCATTTAGTTTGCAGAACAGATATACCTGCTGCAGTTAATAGATTAAGGGAGCTCAAAGGCCGTGAAACAAAGCCATTTGCAGTTATGTTTAACAGTATTAAAGACATTGAGGAATACTGCAAAATCAATGACACGGAAAGAGAATTGCTCCTCTCCCCTGCCCGCCCTATTGTTCTGCTTGAAAAAATTAAGGATTTCGATTATAGTATATGTGGGGACAGCGATTACATCGGTGCATTTCTGCCCTGTAATCCTGTTCAGATTATGCTGCTTGAAAAGGCTTCACCGCTTGTTATGACCAGTGCAAACATCAGTGGTGAGCCGATTATCATTGACGATAATGAAATAAAAAAATTCAGTATTCCGATTCTTTCACATAACAGAAAAATACTTACACCGCTTGACGACAGTGTGCTTGCTGTCAACAGCGGACGAACTCAGTTTATAAGACGAGCAAGAGGTTATGTGCCCCTTGCAATTGATATAGGAAAAAAAGCAAAATGCGACACCCTGCTTATGGGCGGTGACCTAAAAGCAGTATTTGGCTTTCATCGTGATAATTACGTTTTCTTAAGCCAATATTTCGGTGATTTAGAGGACAGTACCGTATTTGATTGTTATAAGAACAATATAAAACGATTTGCAGCACTGCACGGCTTTGGCATTGACAAGGTTGTATGCGATAAGCACCCTGCTTATTATTCTTCAAGCATATATAATGCTGACATCAGGGTACAACACCACAAGGCACACGTTGCATCAGTTATAGCTGAGCATAAGCTTGAGGGTGACGTTTTAGGCTTTGCCTTTGACGGAACAGGCTATGGCAATGACGGTGCAATATGGGGCAGCGAGGTATTTCATTTTAACGGCAAAAACTTTGAGCGAAAGGCTCACCTTGATTACACAAAAATGCTCGGCTCTGACGAGATTTCAAAAAATGCCGATTTGGCTTTGGACTGCTATCTTGGGGGCAATCCTCTGATTGACAAAGCCATAGAAAATAATATTAATGTTGTTAACAGCTCGAGTATGGGCAGACTCTTTGATGCAGCAGCATCATTGCTTGAAATCAAACATTATAACAGCTATGAGGGTGAATGTGCTATTGCTCTTGAAAGCTGTGCTAAAAAGGCTGTGAGTGCCTTTAAACTAACACCCTCATTAAATCCAAAGGAAATTCTTGAACAAATCAAAAAAGCTAAAAATAAGGCTTCTGCAGAAAGTATAGCCCTTGGCTTTCACTTGATGATGAGTGAACTGATTTTAAATATTGCAAATGAATACAAAATAAAACAAATTGCTCTCAGCGGCGGTGTGTTCAGCAACAGATTATTAATGGAAAACACCACTCGTATTTTGGAGCAGAACGGATACAAGGTTTATACGAATGAGCTTGTACCCTGCGGTGACGGATGTATCGCCCTCGGTCAAGCCTATATAGCAAGTCTGGAGGAATAAAAATGTGTGTTGCAGCACCCGGTAAAATTATTGAAATAAATGGCGACACTGCCGTTATTGACTACAACGGCAACAAGGTTAATGCTAACAAAGGAATAGTAGATGTAAAAATCGGTGACTATGTTCTTGTTCACGCAGGACTGATTATTCAGGTATTACCTGAGGATGAAGCTGAAAATATGCTTGAGCTTTTTGAGGAACTTGGTGAAATGTAATGGACATTAATGATATAGTAAAATATCTGAGCACGTATGACGGTGAGCCCCTTTCATTTATGGAGGTTTGCGGCACTCATACTGCTGCCATAAGCGAAAACGGAATACCTTCACTGCTCAGTGATAAAATCAGACTGATAAGCGGTCCCGGCTGCCCTGTATGCGTTACTGCTTCAGGCTATATTGACAGACTATGTGCGCTTGCTTTAACTCCAAACACCTGCATTGTAACATTCGGTGATTTAATCCGTGTACCATCTTCAAACACAAGCCTGCAGGAAATCAAATCAAAAGGCGGACGTGTTCAAATGGTCTACTCCCCTTTTGAAATAATTGACCTTGCAGAGTCTGAGCCTGAAACAGAATTTGTATTTGCAGCAGTCGGCTTTGAAACAACAACACCGATTTATGCGGTTTTATTAGACAAAATAATAAGTAAGAATATTAATAATATTAAGCTCCTTACTGCACTGAAAACGATGCCAAGAGCAATTGAAAGCCTTTGTGATATGGGTAATAGGATTGACGGCTTTATTGCTCCGGGTCACGTCAGTGTTATAACAGGTGCCAACGAATTTGCTCCCCTTGCGGAAAAATACAGTCTGCCATTCGTTGTCAGTGGCTTCAAGGGCGAGGAGCTTTTAGCAGCCATATATGCTCTTATTAAGCTGAATAACCAAGGCAAGGTGCTTAATCTTTACAAATCTGCCGTTACCGACAACGGCAATCAAAAGGCTAAAGAGCTTGTTAAAAAGTACTTTGAGCCTTGCAACGCATACTGGCGTGGTATCGGTGAAATACCCAACTCAGGTATGGCACTGAAAAAGGAATATGACAAATTTGATGCAGGCAGTAAAAATCTCACTGAGGATAATAAAAAGAACAAGGCATGCCGATGCGGTGAGGTGATAACAGGCTTTGCTTCACCTGCTGAGTGTCCCCTTTTCAAAAAGGTATGCACACCCCAAAATCCACAGGGTGCCTGTATGGTATCAAACGAAGGCTCCTGCTTTCATTATTACATTAATAACAGAGGTTAACTATGAAAATTACACTTGCTCACGGCAGCGGCGGCAAATCCACAAGTGAACTGATAGACAAAGTATTTGCCAGGCATTTTTCAAACCCTATACTTAATATGATGGAGGACAGTGCGGTTGTTGACGGCAGCTCAAAAATTGCTGTTACTACTGACTCATTTGTTGTTACTCCTGTTATTTTCAAGGGCGGTGACATAGGCAGGCTTTCTGTCTGCGGAACGGTTAATGACTTGTTAATGCGCGGTGCTAAGCCTAAATATATTACATCTGCTTTTATTATTGAGGAGGGTGCTGACAGTGAGCTCCTTGAAGAGATTGTCAAATCAATGGCCGAAACTGCGAAGGAAGCAGATGTTACCGTTATCTGCGGTGACACAAAGGTCATTGAAGGCAGCGGAGGTATTTATATTAATACCACAGGCGTAGGCTTTGTTAAGGAAAGCACTGACATTGTATCAACAAATCTCCGCACAGGTGATGCTGTCATTATCAGCGGTAACACAGGTGATCACCACGCAGCCATTCTTTCTGCAAGAATGGGGATTGAAAACAACATAAAAAGCGACAATGCTCCTCTTGTTGAAATGGTTGATAAAATGCTGAAGGCAGGCATTGAGCTGCATTGTATGAGAGATGTTACCCGTGGAGGTCTGGGCACAGTTCTGAATGAGCTTGCAAAGGCATCCCACGTTAATATTGAAATTAAAGAGGAAAGCATCCCTGTGGACAGTGAGGTTAAAGCATTTGCTAAAATCCTCGGTCTTGACATCATGCATATGGGCAACGAGGGTAAGCTGGTTGCCGTTGTGCCTGAAAAGGATGCTGAAAAGGCTGTTGAAATCATAAGAGGTTCAAAATACGGCGAAAACGCACAGATTATAGGTACAGTTAAAAATGGTGAGGGAGTTGATCTTATAACACCTATAGGCGGCAAAAGACGTGTCAATGTTCTTTACGGCGAGGGGCTTCCGAGAATCTGCTGATTAAATGTAAAGGAGATAAGTTTATGAGCACAACAAGCACAAAAA
>JAIDEF010000068.1 GCA_029054965.1 Eubacterium sp. | reverse complement strand
ATACCGGATATACCAAAACCGAAAAATTCAGCAAGCATTTTATTATCATTTTCATTTTTTTCAGGAATATTATTACTCTTTTCTATCTCGGCGAAAAGGTCAATAAAGCGTTCAGCTGCCAGCCTGCTGACAAAGTTAAAAAGCTCGCCTGCGTTGATTTTAAGTGCAGAATGATAAAACTGCTGATTGGATTTCATCACATTAAACATAAGTGTAAATTTGTCATACATATTATCAAGTGTAAAATTGAACAGCAATGGCTCAATAAGCTCATTATGTACAACAAAATCAAGCAGCTCATATTTATCAGTAAAATGATAATAAAAAGTCTGACGATGAATACCACAATAATCTGTAATATCAGATACAGATATTTTTTCAAAAGCTTTCGACTGCATTAAATCCTTTAATGCATCTGCAATATTCCTTTCAGTTTCTTTAGAACAAGCAAGTTTATTTTTACCACTCATAACACACACGACCTATAAAACTATTTTGCTTTTGTTTCGCAGTAAAGACAGCGATAAGTTCCCTTTTCATCAGTTAATTTAAAAATATGCGATATAGACTCATTATTACAGATACACCTTGGATTAGGGCATTTGATAACATCAATAAGTTCTGTGGGAAGTGAAAGCTTTTTCTTCTCTACTCTTTCACTGTTTTTTATAACATTAACTGTTGCCATAGGTGCAATATATGCAATCACGTCCATATCAAGGTCAATAAGATTATTGATTTTAATGATATCCTTTGCTTCGTCCTTCTTTGACTTCGCATTCGTGATGATTGCAACCTGACAGGAAAGTGAGCTGAGATTTAAAATCTCATAAACCTTCATACCCTTGCCGGCCGGGATATGGTCAATAACATAGCCGTTTTCGATAGCATCAATATTCATTAAAGAGCACCTCCCCATTCAAGCAGGGTTTTGATTAAAGCCATACGAATATATTTACCATTCAATGCCTGAATAAAATACTTTGCTCTTGGGTCATCATCAACCTCAGGTGCAATTTCATTCACTCTCGGCAGCGGATGCATAATTGTCAAATCCGACTTTGCTGTTTTCAGCTTATCAAGATCAAGCACAAAAGCATCCTTATGCTTTAAATACTCATCCTCAGAATAAAAGCGCTCACGCTGAATACGGGTCATATAGAGGATGTCGAGCTTATCCATAACCTGCTCCATCGTTTCAACCTCTTCATATTCGGCACCGCATTTATCAAGCACATCAGTTATGATGTAATCCGGCACCGCAAGCTCTTTAGGTGAAATAAGGATGAATTTAACATTTTTATATCTGCACATTGCTTTAATG
>JAIDEF010000067.1 GCA_029054965.1 Eubacterium sp. | reverse complement strand
TATCCACACGATTTGATATTATAGCTTATTGCATTGTATTTGTCAAGAGGTCTTGTAATTGTTCCAGATTTAAAGTTTCGCTGTCACCTGAGAAATAGCTTGGAACAACATCAACATCTCTGAATACATCCATACCGGTACCGGCAGGAACAAGCTTACCGATAATAACATTTTCCTTAAGACCGATAAGCGGATCGCTCTTGCCCTTGATAGCTGCATCTGTAAGAACACGTGTTGTTTCCTGGAATGATGCGGCTGAAAGGAATGAATCAGTAGCAAGTGAAGCCTTGGTAATACCCATAAGAATAGGAATATAGGTAGCCTTTTCAAGACCTGTTTCACCAGCAGCAATTCTCTTTTCAACAGCCTCATTTGCCTCATCAACCTGAGCAACATCAACCATTGTGCCCGCAACAAGGTCAGTGCTTCCTGCCTCGTCAACAGTACACTTCTTAAGCATCTGACGAACAATAACCTCAATGTGCTTATCGTTGATATCAACACCCTGTGTACGGTATGCAAACTGTACTTCCTTAATCAGGTAGTTGTATACAGCCTCTTCACCGAGAATAGCAAGAACATCATGCGGATTAACAGCACCGAGTGTAAGCTCTGTACCCTTTTCAATGTGTGCACCCTCAACGATGTTTTCACAAAGTCTTGCACCATAAGGAATAAGATACTTTCTTTCCTCTGCAGTTTCATTATCATATACAACAACGTGACGGCTCTTTTTGATTTCCTCAAAACGAACATCACCCTCAATCTCACTGAGGATTGCAAGCTGCTTCGGCTTTCTTGCCTCGAACAGCTCCTCAACTCTCGGAAGACCCTGTGTAATATCAGCACCGCCGGCTACACCACCAGTATGGAAGGTTCTCATTGTAAGCTGTGTACCGGGCTCACCGATTGACTGTGCAGCGATAATACCAACAGCCTCACCAACCTGTACAGGCTCGTTGAAAGCAAGGTTTGCACCATAGCACTTGCGGCATACACCATGACGTGATTTACAGGTGATAAGTGAACGGATTTTAACTGATTCAATACCTGCGTCAACAATACGCTGAGCATCCTCAGCAGTCATCATTCTGTCAGGCTCCATAAGAACCTCGCCTGTATTAGGATCAATAACAGGATCAACGACAAAACGACCGGTGAGTCTTTCCTCAAGCGGCTCAAGTACACGGTTGCCGTCCATAATTCTTGAAACTACGATACCGTCGTGACAGCCACAGTCATCGTCACGGATAATAACATCCTGTGATACGTCAACAAGACGACGGGTAAGGTAACCTGAGTCAGCAGTACGAAGCGCTGTATCAGCAAGACCCTTTCTCGCACCACGTGATGAGATGAAGTACTCAAGGATATTAAGACCCTCACGATAGTTAGCACGGATAGGAACCTCAATTGTCTTACCTGCTGTATTCGCAATAAGACCTCTCATACCTGCAAGCTGACGAAGCTGTGAGGTACTACCACGGGCACCTGAGTCTACCATCATATGAATTGGGTTATGAGCACCGTCAAAGTTTGAAGTAAGCTCGTTAGAAACCTTATTTGTACAATCTTCCCATGCCTTGATTACTGCTGAAGAACGCTCCTCGTTTGTAATAAGACCATAGTTATAATTGTAAGTGATTTCGTCAACTCTCTTTTCAGCTTCAGCAAGGTAATCCTTCTTCTTATCAGGAATAAGTGCGTCGATAACGGCTACTGTTGTACCTGAAATTGTTGAATACTTATAGCCCTGATTCTTGATAGCATCAAGAACGCCTGAAGCAATAGATACACCGTGAACATTGATGCATCTTTCAGCAATCTGACCAAGCTGCTTTTTCTTAACAACGAATGAAACCTCAAGGTCAAATTCCTTTTCAGGATCGTTTCTGTCAACAAAGCCAAGATCCTGAGGAACAGGATTATTGAAAATAATTCTGCCGATTGTTGTGATGA
>JAIDEF010000066.1 GCA_029054965.1 Eubacterium sp. | reverse complement strand
TCACAAAACTGGTTTAAAGATAATGAAAAACAGTTGAATAAATATTTTGGGAATTTAATACAGAATGAAAATTTTGATTTAACAGCATTAAACAAATATTATTCTGAAAGAGAATATCTGGTCAAAATTAAAACTGTTTTAAAGAAACTTCAAACTCAGTCTAATATGATTTATGAAAGAGAAAGCGAACTTCAAAATCATTATAAGTTTTTATTTAATGGTATAGAAACCAATTGGGATGTAATACGTGATTCGTTAAGTTGGGCAATTGAGTTTAAGGAATCTTTGGAATCATATGATTTGAGTGAACAATTCATTGTATCTGTTTGCAATTCTGATGACTTTAAAAACAATTGCAAGCACGCTTTGCAGGTTATTGAAGGTTCAATAGCAGCAATACAAAATGATTATGTATGGTTTAAAGACATGTTTAATTCATCTGAAGTATTTGACAAATTTTCTTTTGATGAATTAATTAAACGCTTGGATGCATGTATAAACGGTGGCATGGAACTTCTGGAAGATTGGATTGATTATGCTGATATGAAAAGCTGCTGTAAAGAAGAAGGACTGAATGATTTTATTGATTTAATCGAAGAAAAAGGAATTCAAACGCATAATATTGTTCCGGTTTTTGAAAAACGATTTTATAGACTTTGGTTAGATGCTGTTTTGCAACATTATCCTACAGTAAGAAACTTTAGAAAGCGAAATCAAGACCAAATTATTAATGATTTTTCCGAATTAGATAAAGAACAATTTAATATTGCAAGGGTAAGAATTAAAAATAAGTTAATAAATAATTTACCTGTATTAGATCATTTTACCAGTGGTGTTGATGAGATAAGTACACTTAAAAGGGAATTAAAAAAGCAAAGGCGAATAAAGCCTATCCGAAAATTGTTTAAAGATATACCAAATCTTTTGTTGACTCTTAAGCCGTGTTTGATGATGTCACCATTGTCAGTTAGCTTGTTTTTAGAAGCTGATACATATAAATTTGATTTGGTTATATTTGATGAGGCTTCACAAGTATGTACTGAAAATGCTATTGGTGCAATTTCAAGAGGCAAGCAAGTTATTATAGCAGGAGATAGTAAACAGCTTCCTCCCACCAACTTTTTTAAGGCATCTGTTTCAGATGATGATTTTGATGGTGACGATGATTATTACGATAGTGATATATATGAATCTATTCTTGATGAAGCAAACATGTTACCAGAAAGAACATTAAAATGGCATTATCGAAGTAGGCATGAGAGCTTAATTGCATTTTCAAACGCAAAAATTTATAAGAATAATCTTATTACTTTTCCATCAAACATTGAAAAAGCAGAGGGTTACGGAGTGGAATATAAATATATTCCTGATGGATTTTACGATAGAGGTGGAAAACACGGTAATATCAAGGAAGCTGAGGCTATAGTTGAACTGATATATGAACATATTAAAAAGCATCCTGACAAATCTCTTGGTGTAATTGCTTTTGGTGAAATACAACAACAGGCAATCGATTCTGTACTTAGAGCCAGAAGAATTGAAAATCCTGAATTTGAATTCTTTTTTAAAGAAGAAAAAGAAGATGCGTTCTTTATAAAAAATCTTGAAAATGTTCAAGGTGATGAAAGAGATACTATTATATTTAGTATTGGATATGCTAAGGATTCAAATGGTGTGTTTAGAAGGAATTTTGGTCCTCTTAGCAAATCTGGCGGAGAAAGACGTTTAAATGTTGCTATAACCAGAGCGAAGTACAATGTGAAATTAGTAGGATCAATTCAGCCTACCGATATTGATATTAATACAATATCTTCTGAAGGACCAAAATTATTAAGAAGTTACATTGATTTTGCAATAAATGGTCAAAAAGTTTTAGATTCAGAAATAACCGAAAGTGATACAGTAGAACACGATTCACCATTTGAAGAGGCTGTTTATAAATATTTAGATAGAAAAGGATATAAATTAGCGACTCAGGTTGGTTGTTCAGGTTATAGAATAGATATGGCAGTAAAACATCCGGAATTGAGTGGTATATATGTACTTGGTATTGAATGTGATGGTGCTGCATATCATTCAGCTAAAACAGCTCGAGAAAGAGATAGATTGCGACAAGATGTTCTTGAAAATATGGGATGGAAAATATATCGTATTTGGTCTACAGATTGGATTAAAGATCCTGTAAGTGAGGGGAAACGATTAATTAATGCTATTGAACAAGCAATAAAAAATTACGGAATACAATCATCAAAAGAACAAATCGCTGAATCAAACGAATTTTCTGAGAATGATGATGAATATGTTATAGTTGAGAATATAGAAAATGTATTAGATAAAAATACAAATCGGTACGGATTTGAAGAATATAATGAAACTACATCTGAACAACTATATAATATATGGCCTGAATACAATCGAGTTATTAAAATAATTGAAAATGAATATCCTGTTCATTATGATATTATCTGTAAAAGAATTTCTCCCTTATTAGGAAATGAAAAGGTGACAGTAAAGGTTCGTAATGAAGTTGATGATTATTTAAAGCACACAAGAAGCAATTGGCGTAAAGTCGGAGATTTTTATTATCCAAAGAAACATCAATCTATCTCGGCTAAAACATCAAATGGCAGAAAGATTGATTATATATCAATTGAAGAATTGGCTGTGGCAATGGAAATCATTGTTAAAAAAAGCTTTGGAATGACAATACAAGGCATATGTATTGAAACTGCTAGGGCTTATGGATTTCAGAGATTATCTCCAATGATAAATTCCTCAATGAATAAGGCATATAAGAAGATGCTTAAACAGGGAAAAGTTAAAATTGATGGTCAAAAACTGATTTTAAATAAATAAGCAATCTTTACAAATGAATTGTTTTTTTACAGTTTTAAACCTTATTATGGGTAAAGAATAAAGGCTCTTGGTTGAATTCCAAGTGCCTTTACTTTATAAGCAATATACAAAGTCGTTAAATATTATTTTTCTTACCTGATTAGTAATATTATTCATCATCTACACCCATAGCATTTGATTTTCTGCTTTGAGTTGTTCGGTAATGCCTTGACTATCAGCAAGTTGTTTAACAAGTAAATCATATTGTTCTTCTGCTTTAACATCAATATTGTGCAGAGATGAATTTAATTTTCCGCTTGTCAAAAGCTTATAATAAACAGCTCTATGATTTTCTTTCAAATACTCCTTATGCCTTTGACCCCAAAATCCTATTTCATAATTTGTATCAACTGAAACAAGTGTAGGAATTCTAATATCCCCAAAACTAACATAACTTCCGTTCATTTCTTCATATAATGATTTCATTGTAAATCCTCCAAATAATTAAATTTTTGTTTACTTACAATTCAATCATTTCAGACTGTTTACAATAAAACTTCCTTAAATGAGTTCGTACGACGCCATCCCCTACAATGCTTCAACGGCATATATAATAATATCTCCGTGCGTGGTTCAGCCCACTTTATCGACGGTCCGAGCAGTTCAATAATGAACTGCTTTTATTTTTATAGTTTTATCAAATCCTTAAAGCAATAGACCGTTTCAAAGCTGATTACATCACCGAAGCTATCCTTCTCCCCAATATCGAGTGTGGAAAATTCATAGCCATTTACGTTCTTATTCATCAATGAAATAACCATATTTTCGTTTTCAAAAATATCCTTAGCATTATCAATTCTCATTACAAATTCCCCTTCCAATATGAACAGATATTATATTGCTATAATTCATTATACATATTTTTTATGAGAAATTTGTCGAATTGTGTGTATTATTTGCAATATTTTAAAAATATTTGCAAATAATAATCACATATTGTTTAATTATCGCTTTTCACATCTTATAAAAGGTTCATCGATTTTCGTTTCTGTCAAAGCTGAATACTTTTCGGGACGCCGAAAAGCATTCCCGTGCACCTCACTGCTGCGGTAGCGGCGAAGCTGCTCCAAATCAAGCTCTGCAACAAAAACTCCCTCACTGCCGTCTGCCTGTAAAACACAGGTATCTCGTCCGCCGACTGTTTCAGGCAAATATGCAACACCATCA
>JAIDEF010000065.1 GCA_029054965.1 Eubacterium sp. | reverse complement strand
ATTCCATATCGGGAAGGTTTCAAACTTAGCATAGCCTGCTTTTATCCCTCTCTTGTTCTCATGATAAAGCTGAGAAAGGCAGGTTGCCATTTTTCCGCTGCCGGGTCCCGGTGCAGTTATAACAACAAGCTCTCTTGTGGTTTCAATATAATCGTTTTTACCATAGCCCTCATCACTTACAATCTTGCTTATATTAGCCGGATAGCCTTCAATAACATAGTGACGATAAAACGGAATCCCTGCCTGATCAAGCTTTCTCTCAAATGCCTGAACCTTAGCGGTAGAAACATATTTTGTAAGCACAACACTGCCTACCATAAGTCCCCTGTCCCTGAAAGCATCAATAAGTCTGAATAAATCAATGTCATATGTAATTCCAAGGTCACCACGCACCTTGTTCTTTTCTATATCCTCAGCACTGATTACAACAACAATTTCTGCCTGATCCTTGAGCTGCAAAAGCATCTGCAGCTTGCTGTCAGGCTGAAAACCCGGCAGAACTCTTGATGCATGGTAATCGTCAAAAAGCTTACCGCCGAATTCAAGATAAAGCTTACCGCCGAATTCACTTATCCTTTCTTTAATCCTTTCGGACTGCATTTGTAAATACTTGTCATTATCAAAGCCTGTTTTAAACATAGTTCCCTCTCATAGCACAAAAAATATATAAGGGCGACCATCAGAGGCAGTTCACCCCTAAATAGTCCCCTTCGACTGAAAAAATACAAAAAACGGCTGTACTGCCGTACAACCGTCTGTACTTACATATTATACAGTAAAATATTGCCGAAATCAATAGCTATAAAAAATTTTTTATCAAAAAATAAATAAATGATAAAAAGACCTTGCAAACCATAAGATTTACAAGATCTTTTTATATTGCATTATTTTGTAGGTAAGCCCTCTTTATCATACATACAGATTGTTTCACAAAGAATTTCAATACCTGCAGAAATAGCCTCAGGTCTTAAGTTCTCAGGAGTATCAAGACGGGTATGATAATAACGAGGAGGGTCAGGATTCATAGCAGCAAAGCCTGTTGCTTTAATACCGCGCTGTGTGAATGCAGCAGCGTCAGAACCGCCTATGTAAATGGATTCAAATGACAAATCATAGCCACAGTTTGCAGCAGCATTTTTAACAAGGTGTTTAACGCCCCAGTCATGCTGAACCGTTCCTGAAAGGTCACGGTCATAAACAGCCATATCCTCTAAATCACGGAAGGTATCAATAGCAATAACTGCTGTCGGCAGCTCCTTGAGCTCCTGCTCGTGAGCCTTAGCATAAGCCTTTGCACCGCGGAGACCTGCCTCCTCTGAGCCTGAGCAAATCATAGTAACCTCAGTATTTTCAAACTCAATACCAGCCTCGTCAAGAGCCTTGATTGCAGCCATACCTGCATAGCAGCCTGAAAGGTTATCTGATGCACCGGGAACTGACTTAGTCCAGCTCTGGAAGAAAAGGAAAGCAATCTCAAATGGAATGAATACACAGGAAACAACAAAGAAAAGAATGAAGAACCATCTTGTCTTCTCAATATCCATTGCAGCACCGCCCTTGCCAACGATAAGGCAAACAACAGCAAAAACTGTCTGAACAATAAGACCTACAACTGCGGGGATTTCAACGAAAAGCTTAGCCTGCAAGCCACCCATAAGATAGTTGAGCGTCCACTCAAACTGGCTGTCGGAATGACCCACAAGAATAATTCTCTGCTTAACCTCACCCTTAGGGCTTCTTGTGGCAATCATATTATGAGATGTCTGCTTTGGGAAAAGGAAATCATCGAATTCCTTATACATTAAGAATTCAAATAAAAGCGGAATAAATGCTAATACGCAAAGCACCAATGCAGCAATCGGTGATGCAAACCAGTTAACAAAAACAGAAGCCACACCACAAGCAACAGTGAACGGAATAAATCCCATAAAGCCCTGTCTGTGAAGCGTAAATTCTTCAATCTTTGTTTTGTCGCAATAGTTTTTCATATCCTTCTGCATCCACTGCTGAGCACGGAGCTCTTCAGGTGAACCAGGCTTACGGGGACCGATTTTTTTACAAACCTTTGTAATACCCCTTACAGCATATTGGGTATTCTTTTCAATATCAATATTGGCTGAATACTCGTTAGCAATCTTCATAATATGCTCTCCTCCGAAAAATAAAATAATATCATAATTCAGTTTAACATATTAAACAGGTAAATGCAACCAAATTTATTCATAAAATAAGCCTTCCTTTTACAAGGAAGGCAATTTGTTTATGACAAATGATGAATAAAGAGTCCGGAAAGGAGCTTAGGCTCAAACCATGTTGACTTTGGAGGCATTATAAGCCCTGCATCGGCAATTGCCATCAAATCATCAACGGTTGTCGGGTACATTGCAAAAGCAAGCTGCATATCACTGTCTGCTCTTTTTTCGAGCTCGGCAAGTCCCCTGATACCACCGATAAAATCAATTCTGTCATCGGTTTTAGGATTTTTAATACCTAAAACTGCATCAAGCAGATAGTTCTGGAGAATTGAAACATCAAGTCTTTCAACAGGGTCAGCCTCGTTAATAATATCCGACTTCGCCTTTAATGAGTACCACTGCTTGTTGAGGTACATACCGAAGGTGTGTTTGTCAGATGGCTTGCATCTGCCGTCGGTCTTTTCAACCTCAAATGACTTTGAAATTGCAGTAATAAACTCATTTTCATCAAGCCCGTTCAGGTCCTTAACAACTCTGTTATAATCCATAATTTCCAGCTCTTCATCGGGGAAAGCAACTGCTAAAAAGTAGTTGAATTCCTCGTCGCCTGTATAATCCGGATTAGCCTTTCTGCGCATTTCACCGACTCTGACAGCGGACGCACAGCGATGGTGACCATCGGCAATATACATTGCAGGAACTGTGCCAAATAAGGCACTGAGCTTTCCGACTGTATCAGAATCATCAACAACCCATACAGTCTGATTAACTCCATCTGATGTAAAATCATACACAGGCTTATTATCAGAAATCCAGTTGTTAACGATACTGCTGATTTCATCATTTTTTCTGTAGGTTAAAAATATGGGTCCAGTATTTGCATCACAGGTATTAACGTGATTAATTCTGTCCTGCTCTTTTTTGGCAAGGGTATGCTCGTGCTTTTTGATAACATTATTAATATAGTCGTCAATTGAAGCACAGCCAACAATACCAATCTGGCTTCTGCCGTTCATAACCTGCTTGTAAATGTAAAGACAAGGCACAGAATCCTGAATCAAATCACCATTTTTTTCAAGATTAATCAAGTTTTCCTTAGCCTTTTCATAAACGGCTTTATCATACAAATCAGTACCTGAGGGCAAATCAATTTCTGCCTTGTCAATATGTAAAAATGATAAAGGATTGTCCTTAACCATTTCCCTTGCTTCATCGCTGCTCATTACATCATAAGGTAACGCAGGGATAAGTGACTGATTTTTTTCAGCCGGTCTGAAGGCTTTAAAGCCACGAAATACTGCCATAATTTTAACCTCATTTTATCTTAATTGTTTTTTTCATAAATCATACGCAGACCATCAATAAGAAGATGCTTATCCACGATAATATCATTTTCACAATGCTGAGCAATCACACCGCCCAAGCCGCCTGTCACAATAACAGTTGCCTTTTCACCAAGCTCACGTTCAAATCTTTTAATAAGACCGTCAAGCATAGCTGCTGTGCCGTATACTGTACCGCTTCGCATTGAATCTATTGTATTTGTACCGATTGCTTTTTCAGGTGCAACAATTTCAATCTGCGGAAGCTGGGCTGTTGACGAAGCAAGGGCATTCAGTGCCGTTTTAACGCCGCACAAAATAGCTCCGCCAAGAAAGCCGCCGTTCTTATCAATAACAGATACAGTAGTTGCAGTGCCCAAATCAAATAAAATCTGCGGACAAGGATATTTAGCAATACTTGCCACAGCACCCACAACCATATCAGCACCAAGCTCAGCAGGATTATTTATTTTAATATTCAGTCCTGTTTTTACACCGGGTCCGACAACAATGGGCTTTTTGCCTGTAACAAGCATAAGTGCTTTCGATATAGTTCTGTTAAGCGGTGGAACAACTGATGATAACACGCTGCCCTCAATGCATTTTTCATCAATATTGCATATTTCAAATATACTGTGCAATTTTATTGCATATTCCTCTGCAGAATCATCAGCCGATGTTGATAAACGGCATTCATTAACTAATTCACTGCCATTTAAAAAGCCTAAAACAATATTTGTATTCCCTACATCTACTGCAAGTATCATAATTATTTATTTTCCTTTCTGCCAAGCCTTACAAGCTTAACAATTGTAGGTCCTAAAATAAGGTTAACACCAAGCTCAAACAGGAAATTAAAGCCCACAAGACCTGTTATCATATACACAAATACATTTGTACCTTCTGCCCATAACCTGAGTGTGTCAAGGAAGAAGATGCTGCAGCCTGCCAGAAAAACACCTGTGTTGACAAGCGGACATACAATAGCTGCAGTAATGGTTGCTGCTGTCTTGTTCTTGTTTTCAATTGCCTTGTAAACTGCACCTGCTGCCAAGCCTGCAAGCATACCCTTTAGCAAAACAGTAATAACTGTACCTACAGGGTCAATTGCCAGAAAAGCAGCCGCATCACCTGATGCAAGCACTGTTACACCGAATGCCAGACCGAGCCATGCGCCTGAAAGCACTCCATATAGTGACGAGCCGACTACTATTGGAATAAGCACAAGAGAGATTGAAAACGGTCCAAAGTGAATAGCACTGCCGATAAGCTGAAGCACAACTACAATGGCAGTGAGGAGTCCTACTCCTACAATTTTTTTTGTGTTTTTGTTCATATTAAATTTTCCTTTCTGCTACTGTTCCTGAGTGAAGGGGTCATCGACCCGACTGCCAAACACAAAAGCACATCACTCGGCAAAGGTAATTTTTGCCGCGGATACAATGCTCTCATATTATATTATATTCATTTTGGATTGTAAAGAATTAAAATAAATTTGCACGGTAAATTTTAT
>JAIDEF010000064.1 GCA_029054965.1 Eubacterium sp. | reverse complement strand
CTGAAAATGATTATGATTTGATTAATAATGTAAATGCAAAATCATATTTTTTCTGTGCCAAGGAGGCAACACTCCGAATGCTTGAATACCACAGCGGTGCAATCATTAATATTTCGTCAATGTGGGGGCAGACAGGTGCATCCTGTGAGGTAGCGTATTCAATGAGCAAGGCTGCAGTTATCGGTCTGACAAAGTCGCTGGCACAGGAGCTTGCACCAAGCGGAATAACAGTTAACTGTGTGTGCCCCGGTATAATTGATACCAGAATGAATGACTGCTTTGATAAGGCAGAGCTTGAATACGAGGTGCCGCTTGGCAGACTTGGCACACCCGATGAGGTCGCAGAAGCAGTATTGTTTTTGGCAGAAAACAGTTATATCACAAATCAGATTCTTGGTGTTAACGGCGGAATAGTGTAACTTAATATCAACAAAAAACCGACTCATTAAAGCTGTGACTTTAACGGGTCGGTTTTCATTTTATGTGTTTTAATTTGCTGGGTGCGGCATATATTTATAAAGCTCGCCTGCCATTTTTGCTATAGGCATTGTCTGCACCATTACCTTGCCGGGACCTTCAACAACTGTGTTGAACAGACCTTCACCGCCGAACAGAATGTTTTTGGCACCCTTAACTGTCTGCACATCCATTTTGCAGGTTGAACTCATCATAACAAGGTGACCTGTGTCAAGAATTAACTGCTCACCTGCCTGTAATTCATATTCAATTACAGAGCCGTCAACCTCAATGAAAAGCAGTCCTTCGCCATCAAATTTCTGCATAATAAAGCCTTCACCGCCGAAAAGTCCGCCGGTAATACTTTTTTTGAAGTAAACAGACATATTAACACCTGAGGTTGATGCAAGGAAAGCACTTTTCTGACAGATTATCTCTTCACCGGGATGTACTTCGATAGCTTTTATATCACCGGGACAGCAGGAGGAAAATGCAATTATTCCGTTTCCGCCGACACTGGTGTATCTGTTCTGAAACATTTTGTCATTGGAAAACAGTCTGCCGATTGCCTTGCCGAGTCCGCCGTTTGTGGTGGTCTCCATTTTCATATTCGGGCTCATCCAGCTCATTCCGCCGCCCTCGGTAATCATCTGTTCACCTGCATCAAGGTAACATATTACTGCCGGGAAGGGGGTTCCTTTAATTTCGTATTTCATAAAATTACCTCTTTTCATAATTATGTATATAAA
>JAIDEF010000063.1 GCA_029054965.1 Eubacterium sp. | reverse complement strand
ATTGTATACATAATAACTTGCGTATATCAGGAGGTGTTGTAATGAACGCAACAGAATATGAACACTATAAAAAGCTAAAAAAATTAAGACTTGAAGCAGCAGATAAATTTGCATTTATCAATCTGCTTACATTTCGTCTGCTTGTACTGCTTGATTTAACAGATTCGGATATATATGACTTTGACAGCTTGTTAGGCAATGTCAGACTGACCGTTGAGGATTTATACAATTATTGTCTGGATTACAGCGATATGCTCGAAAACTATTCAAAAGACCATTAAGCTTTATTTATAATTAAGCTTTTCAATTGCCTCAATAATCATTTCAGATATTTTTGAGGTGAAGATATATTCCAGAATCCACATAAAAACAGGAGCAACAAAGGCGGTGATGATTCCGCCGAGGGGGAAGCCCTCCTTAAAAATGCCAAGAACCGCAATCACCCAAAAGAAGATTGTTATCGCCGCTGCCAGCAAAAGCATAAGCACGTTCGGCAGAATATCAACCTTTACCGATTTATCAGAAAGCTTTATTAAATTTATTTTAGGATTGCCGATTACAGTAAAAACTGCGTTATACCGCACATTCAGTCCCGACGTGGATTTTTCGGTACTGAAAAGCGGATTATCAGACAGTTTTTCAAACAGCTTGTCCGCATTTTCTGTTTCAATTATTTTTTTCATTCTTCAGCTCTTCTTTTATATAATCACAGTAAAGTGAAAGGATGTCAATATCTGTTTGGTCATAAACCATTCTTGCACCTACAGCATCTTCTATTTCATTAAAAACAAGCCTGCCATCATTAAAAATAAAATCAATTCCGATATAATCGCTTTTAACAAGAGCGGTTATTTTTTTTACAAGCCGTTTTTCATCACTGCCCAGGGTATAAGGCACAGCACTGCCGCCAAGACAAAAGTTTGAACGAAAGTCCGTTTTGCTCTCTCTGAGAATTGCAGTAACGATTTCACCGCCAAGCACCCATACTCTTAAATCTCTGCCAAGAGTGTCGCAGGGCTTCTGATAAACATAGCCCTTTTGAAATTCCTCTGTCGCTGTGAGCATTTCAACCTCAGTACCGCCATGACCGTCTATTTTCTTTTTAACAACAGGCACACCCTCATAATGAATCGGCATTATCTCAACACTATTGTCTTCCATAAACTCATAACAGAGCTGTTTGTCGTTTGCAAGTCTTGAAAGTGACGAGGGATTAAAAACCCTTATACCCTTTTGTTCAAAATACTCAGCAATTTTATAGTCATTAGTTCTGTTAATCACAAAGTCGGCATTGCCTTTATAGCTTTCATCAACAAGATTAATGCCAAGATTTTCCTTGAATTTATTAACTGCAAAGCGGTTACGCTGTGCTTCCTCTTTTGTATAAATCAAAACACCATTCATTTTAACCGCTCCGTGATTTCATCGAAAATAACAGGTGCAATGTCAATACCTGTTGAGTTCATTATATTGATAATATGTGCATTTGAATTAACCTCACACACCATACCATTATCAAGAATATCAACACCGCCAAAGGTAAGACCCAATGCTTCACAGGCTTTGATTGCTGTTTCAATCATTTTATTATCAGGTACAACAGGGGTCATTGTTGCGCCATTTGTAACATTTGAGCGAAAATCGTCAGAATTAAATCTTTTCACCGCACTTACAAATCTACCGCCCACAATTTCAATACGTGTATCACTGCCTGTACTGTCAGAAATAAACTCCTGCATAATAAATGGCTTTGCGGTAATATGGCTCATAACATCCTCACGGGTTCTGCACAAATACACCTGCTCACCAAAGGAACCAAAGCACTCTTTAAACACAAGTGGCAAACCCAAACGCCCGATAGCATTGTCAACAAATTCGCTCATATCAACATCAAAATAAGTTTTTGGTGCAATCAGTGTTTTTGGCTGAGGGACAATACCCGATAATTCAACATAGCTTCTTGCCTTATCATCGCACATTGCAACGGCTGATGAGGAATTAAAAACAGGTACTCCGCTTTTTTCAAGCCTGCGTGCAAGATTAATATCCTTATCCCACAAAAGCACAAAATCAGTATTAACTTTATCAAGAGCCAGCTCCAGATTAGTCTTTATTGCCAAATCAATATTCTGTTTTTTGGCACTTTTAACCAAATGTCTGTGCAGCTCATTAAATTTTTTGCCATTCAAAAAATGGTTTACCAACAAAATTCCATTCATAATTACATATTGTAGCATTTGCACTTGCATTTTTCAATCTAATAGTATAAAATATCCTTATCTATTTTTATTATTAACAGTTGAAAGGAGCAAGTTATGACAGAATACAAGTTAAAATACGGTTGTAACCCAAACCAAAATCCTGCAAGAATACATATGGACGGTAAGGAATTACCATTCACTATTTTAAACGGCGCTGCCGGATATATCAATTTGCTTGACGCATTTAATTCATGGCAGCTTGTTAAGGAGCTTAAGGAGGCAACAGGCCTTCCGAGTGCTGCATCCTTCAAGCACGTTTCTCCTGCAGGTGCAGCAGTTGCTCAGCCTTTAAGTGATATTGACAGAAAGGTTTGCATGGTGCCTGAGGACTTGGAGCTTTCACCTATCTGTGAGGCATATGTAAGAGCAAGAAGCTGTGACAGACAGTCATCCTTTGGTGATTTTGCTGCACTTTCAGATGTATGTGATGCTTCAGTTGCAAAATTCCTGCAGAAGGAAGTAAGCGACGGTATTATTGCACCGGGTTATACCGATGAGGCGCTTGAAATTCTCAAAGCAAAAAGAAGAGGAAACTTCCTTGTGATTCAGATTGACCCTGATTATGCTCCCGAAGAAATGGAAACAAAGCAGGTATTCGGCATTAAGTTCGAGCAGAAACGCAACAATGCAAAAATCACTATGGATTTATTTGATGATATGCCTACAAAGGTTAAGGAAATTCCTGAAATTGCAAAAATTGACTTACTCATTTCAATGATTACATTAAAATACACTCAGTCAAACTCCGTTGTTTATGCACAGGGCGGTCAGACACTCGGTGTCGGTGCAGGTCAGCAAAGCCGTATTCTCTGCACTCGTATGGCAGGCAACAAGGCAGATATGCTTTGGTTAAGAAGAAATGAAAAGGTACTTAACCTTCCTTTCATTGAAGGTATCAGAAAATGTGATGCCGACAATGCAATAGACCTTTACATCAGTGACGAATATGAGGATTTACTCAAGGATGGTGTATGGCAGAGATATTTCACCGAATGCCCTGCTCCTTTCACTGCTGATGAGAAAAAGGCTTGGCACAAAAAAATGACAGATGTTGCTCTCGGCTCAGATGCATTCTTCCCGTTTGAGGACAATATTGAGCGTGCAGCACGTTCAGGTGTTAAGTACATTGCACAACCGGGCGGCTCAGTAAGAGATCAGCAGGTTATTGAGTGCTGTGACAGCTTTGGTATGGCAATGGCAATGACAGGCATCCGTCTGTTCCACCATTAAACATCACTACCCACTCAAGCAACCGAGGAGTCGAACAAAATTAGTTTTAAAAAGGCTGATTTAGTCTTATATTGCGTTAAAATTTGAAGGAATACACAAGTATTCCTTCAAATTTATGCCTTATCTAATCCAAAATCAGCACTTTTTAAAATGCTTCGCACCTGAAATACAAAACAATGAGTATAGCTGGACATTTCTTTTTCGCAGGCATACTTTCGTATGGCAAGAGAAAAAATGTTCAGATATGCCATTGTTTTGTATTTCAGGCTATTTGGTCCGACTCTCGGTTGCTTAAAGTAGTGGGTAGAATAATTTAAAGCAGGTGAGATAATGGACAATCTTTGTGAAAAATGCTGGTATAATGAATATGATGAAGAAACGGATGAGTCCTTTTGCTCACTTGTTCTTGACGAGGACGAATATGTCCGTTTAATGCAGGATAAAAATAAAACCTGCAGATATTTCCGCCCAGACGGAAATGAATATGATATTGTCAGAAAACAAAATTAACAACAGATTTAAACCTATGTGTAACAAACTGAATTAATTTGTTTATAATAGTAAAATACGGTGGTGATATTATGTATAAAACAGGCTTGGTATTAGAGGGCGGCGGAATACGCTCAATGTATACAAGCGGTGTTCTTGATGCTTTTATTGAGAATGATATTGAATTCCCATATGTTATCGGCGTATCGGCAGGCAGCTGCAACGGAGTATCATACCTCGGTAAAAACCTCCGCAGAATGAGAGATATAAATATAAAATACTCAGGTGACAAACGCTATAAAAGTGTCAATTCTATGTTTAAAAACGGTGAGTATCTTAATATGAACTGGATTTTCGGCGAGCTTACCTATGACATATATCCACTTGATTATGAAACATATGAAAACTCCAATGCAACAATGTGTGCTGTTGCAACAAACGCTTTGACAGGCAAGCCTGAATATTTTTACCCTACTGATTTTCATAATGGCTGTGATGAATTAAAAGCAAGCTGTGCTCTGCCTCTTGCTGCAAAACCGGTACAAATCGGTAAGGATTTCTACTATGACGGCGGTGTTACCGATTCAATCCCTGTCAAAAGAGCTTTTGAAGACGGCTGTGAAAAATGTGTAGTTATCCTTACACAGGATAAAAATTATATTAAACAGCCTATGGGTCATTCCTCTGCAATAAAAAAGGTTATGAAAAAATATCCGCTTGTTGCACAGGCAATACTAAACCGACATAATATGTATAATGCGCAGAGAAAATATGTATTTGAACAGCAGAAGCAGGGAAGAGCGTTTGTTATCTGTCCCGAAGAGCCATTGCACTGCGGCACACTTAATGTAACCACAGAACAGCAGATGGATATTTATAACCTCGGTTATTATCAGGGCTTGTATAATATTGATAGAGTAAAAGAGTTTATAAAGATATAAAAACAGAGGCAATCACGTGAACAGCCCCAGATTGTGTAGACAGCACAAAAACAGACTGCTATGGTAGAATATTTAGTTTAAGCAATGAACTGAC
>JAIDEF010000062.1 GCA_029054965.1 Eubacterium sp. | reverse complement strand
AAGTTATGCATATCCCCATGTCAATAATTCCCATTCACCATTTTCTGTTTTTGCAAGATACCATTGCCAATCCGTATAATCATTATTTGAATTGAATCCGTCACTTTCAGCTGAATTCCCGGTTAGAAAATCCGATTTAAAGACAGCACACTGGCATAATTCTTTTCGCCCAACATAATACAGTAATCCAGATTATCAGCTGACATTTCATCACCGCAATAGGTAACATCATAAACACGCTTTACACTGTTCCAGCTTCCGATTTCATCAAGAATAACATTTGCAGCAGACTGCAGACTTTCCCGAGAAAGAGCATTTGATTCGCCCAGATTGACCTCAGCACGTGCAATATTGTTTTTCTTTTCAATCTGAAAAAGCTCTTTTCCGAAAAGCTCAAAGGATATATATTTCGGTAAAGTTTGATCACAAATCGAGTCATAGTCTTTGATATTATAAATACCAAGTATTGAACCATAATATGTTGTGGCACCATCTGCGACAAGATTTTTAACCGGAAACAGCATTATTCCGCAAATCAGAACGACAGCGATAATTATTATAATTTTAACAGATTTTTTCATATCCATCACACCTCCGACTCAATTATATTACGCTGCTTAATTCATTTCAATGAACGGACCGTTGATTTGCTCCACGGTCAGTGGAAAAGCAAAAAATCCTGCAGAAAGCAGGATTTTTTTCATAATTGATTAGCAAATTACTCAGGCTGGTTGTTTTTGTCACAAGGTGAACAGCAGCCGCCGTCCCTGTCAACAGGGAAGAATTCATCCACTGGGAAATCAATGCTCTGGAAGGTTTCACAAGGGTTGGAGGTATTGCAGTTACACTCTCTTTCAGGAACGCAATAATCATAAGCCGGGATGAGAATCTGAGTATCTCTTTCCATCTGAACTATTGAGAACAGACCGAGGGTTACGAGAATTGCCTTAGATGCACCACAGGATGGCAATGTATCCTCCATAGACTTGAGAATTGATTGAGGGAAGGATGAGCAAACTGATACACAACAGTCGCAGGCTTCGCAGATATCTGTTGAAAGAATAACAGGATCAACTGCCTGCACCTTTGCAATAGGATTACTGTACTGTGGAGCTACAGGGCAATCAAGCTCCTCACTGCAAGGGTTTGACACAAACACCTTAACATCTCCGTCACTGCCGTAAAGGATGCACTTTTTGTTGAACTGTGCAAAGCCTATTGCTACCTGCGGAGTTGTGCAGGGTGCTGCATAGGTATCAAAGCACAGCTTGAAGTAGAAGGTAATGTCAACGCTGTAGAAGCCTCTGTTAAAAGGTACCTCCTCAACATCAATGCTGACCTCTTCAATCCAGCAGTCTCTTGTTTTTACTGTAACTGCTTCATCAATAAGCCTCTGGCTTTTTGAGAAGAATGTAACTCTTAAATCCTCCAGGCAGTCCTTGCTGACACAGCTATCAAAAATACGCTTTGTGTCAATACACACTGCTTCATTTATGCGTCTTTCACCTGTTTCAAGAATAGGATTATCAGGCATAACAAAACTCCTTCATAAAATATTGAAGTAAACTTCAATAACATACTATGAAGGAGTTTTACAAATGTTCTCAATTTTAATAAAATTCAGGTATAAACAGATTTAATAATCCTTTAAAACACAAAGCTTCAATGCTTTTGGCTCAACCTTGAAATTAACCTCTGTATAATGGAAATTCTCACCGTCACAGTTACCAAGAAGATAAGAATCATCAGTAGACCAGATTTTACCGCACTTTATGTAACCGGTATGAACAGCACTGCTTACCTCTTCCGTTAAAGAGCCTGATGAATATTTTGGTATAAGAGGAAGTGCCTTATGAAGCGGCATACCGTCAACCAAAGCAAAATCAAGAAGTCCGTCATCAAGAACTGAGTCAGGTGCAGGGCAAAATCCCCCGCCGTAATAGCTTGCATTACAGATAGCAAACAAAGCATAATCCTTGTTATCCTCACGCATATTATATTCCTCGCCTGTTTCCTTGTC
This sequence comes from Eubacterium sp., assembly GCA_029054965.1. Lineage (GTDB taxonomy): Bacteria > Bacillota > Clostridia > Oscillospirales > Acutalibacteraceae > Eubacterium_R. The sequence continues at coordinate 1,932 of JAIDEF010000062.1, read as the reverse complement.
GACACAGGTAATATCATACGCAATACTGTAATGAAGCGGCTTCATAAGCACAGGGAAAATGGCAATATTATACGCCTGATGACCGAGAGCCGGAACCTTTGCAGCAACTCTTCTTCCGATAGTTTCAACCATTGTATCAAGTCCGTAGCTCATAACATTAATACATTTTTCGCCGTTATAGTCAATAAGGTCAATGGGCTTTATATTATATTTAATTTTACCGCTGTAAAGTCCAAAGGCTTTAACAACATTTTCTACATTTATTTTTTTAGTGCCATAAATCTTTTTAGCAAAATCATTACCTGTGCCAAGAGGCAAAACCATCATAGGAGTATCTGTTCCTGCAAGACCGTTAGCAATCTCATGAACAGTACCGTCACCGCCGCAGGACACTATTACACAGTCCTTGCCATACTTTTCTGAATACCTTTTGGCAATATTAACTGCATCACCCTTATATTTTGTAGACTCAATAATCATTTCATCATCAATCTGACGAAAGGTGGATTTCATCCTTGCAAAAATTATACTTTTATCGTCATTACCCGCAATAGGATTAACTATAAATATGTACTTCACTGTTATTGCTCCTCTTATTCAATCTTATAAATATTAAAATCAAATAACTCTTGTTCCGCCTACAGGTCGTATAATCAGCACGTGGCATGAGCCTTTGCCGAAAATATCGTCCATAGTTTTTCTGTAAGCCTCTAAATCCTCGTTTTTAACAAATGCCTGAATTGTTCCAGCAAATCCGCCGCCGTGTACTCTGTAACCGAAAGGCAATATATCATCAGTAACACAAAGTGCTACCGAAAGCTTCTGCTCTGTAGGAGCAGCAGGAGTGAAAACATTCTGATTATACATAAATGATGATCGGCCTGAATCAGTAATAACATTTAAGAACTCCTCAAAGCTGTTGCTTTCAAGGGCATTCACAGCACTGTCCACTCTTTCATTTTCCTTAAAGAAATGCATTGCTCTGAGAACTGCACGGTCATTTGTCTTTTGCATAAGGCTGCCAATCTGTGCTTTAAAATCATCAAAGCTAACCTCACGAAGAACAGATTTGCCCATAGCCTTAGCAACCGCTTCCATCTCTCCTCTTACAGCAGCATAGTCATCAGTTAAATCACTGTGATTTCCGTGAGTATCAACAATGCAAAGACTGTAGCCTGAATTAGCAAAATCAAAATCAATCTTTTTAATAATTGGTTTATCGGTATCTTCAAAATCAATATTAACGAATGTACCTACAGATGATGCCATCTGATCAAGCAGACCCGAAGGCTTGCCGAAAAACACATTCTCGCTGTACTGAGCAGCCTTTGCAATCTCCACAGCATCAATATTTCCGTCATTATAAAGATGTGAAATAATGTTGCCGATTAACACCTCGAAGGCAGCCGAGGATGAAAGACCTGAACCACCCATAACATCACTTGTAGTACATGCATCAAAGCCGCCGATTTTATAACCAAGATTATTAAGTCTTGCAGCAACACCCTTAATCATAGAACCGGATTTGCCGTACTCACTTGCCTTTGGTTCAAGATTGCTGATATCAACCACGTTAAGTGAATGACCCTCGCTTTTTTCATTGATAACAGAGTTTTCACTTTTTGCAGCAACTGCAATAGCATCAAGATTAATAGATGCTGCAAGCACCTTGCCGTTATTGTGGTCAGTATGATTTCCGCATATCTCTGTTCTGCCCGGAGCACTTAAAACAATAACGTCCCTGTCATCATCAAACTGCTCGATAAATTTTTTTGCAGTTCTTATGTAGCGCGGCTTCTGCTCTCTGACAGCCTCGTCAGTAACATAAACCTTTTTTAAGCTGCTGTCAAGCTCACCGCACTCTAACATTCTGATTAATTCGCTCGCTTTCATAATTCTCTCCTTTTACAATTATAAAACTATTTTATATTT
>JAIDEF010000061.1 GCA_029054965.1 Eubacterium sp. | reverse complement strand
ATTACAAGTATAAGATTAAATACATTGGTGGCAGTCATATGTCCGGAGAACAATGAAGAAGCTAAAATTTTTCTTCAAAGTTCCAAGCTGGACAATGACAAACTTTATACATTTGATGAAATCAAGACAATTGCTGAACAGGATGCAGAAGAATTAGAAAGTTTACCGGAAGACTCATATGGTGATGCTGCAACACCTATCCAAACCTCGGTTGACACAGCCACACCAACAACTGACAACAATAAAATCATCATAATTTCCGCTGCATCAGGTGCAGCAGTGCTTGCGGTCGCAATTTCAGCAGTCTGCATTGTTAAGAAAAAGAAAAATGCAAAGGCTATTGATAAGCAATAAATAAATTTTAAATTACTAAAACCACGGTGTCAGATTTGGCTTGATACCGTGGTTTTTTGTGTGTTCCACGGAGCGTGGATTCGTTCTAAAAGCCGTGCATTGTGTTTTTTGTGCAGTTATGGTATAGTAATGGCAGGGGGAAAGAGAAATGGATGCAAAACTTACCGGTAAGCTTATTTCAGAAAAAAGGAAAGAAAAAGGACTAAACCAGATTCAGCTCGGCGAGCTGCTCAATGTGAGCAACAGGACTGTATCAAAATGGGAAAAGGGTGACGGTTACCCCGACATTACCCTTTTGCCTGAAATTGCAGACTGCCTTGGTATAACCATTGACGAGCTGCTGACAGGCAATGCACCAGCTGCACCCTCTGTTCAGGAGAATGAAAGCATTAAAGATAACACAGACAGCAGAAAAAAAGTATTACACGAATTTAAGCTTTTGTTTATATTTTCACTGTTTATGTCAATATTCAGTGCTCTGCTTGGAGGAGTAACGGAGCTTTACTGCATATGGGCATTTCCCATTCTGTTTTATACTCACTGGGAAATTATGTTTGCTGCCGTATCACTTTTCGCTGTTGTGGTAGGTATATTATTATTTGTTGTGGGAATTTACAGACTGCACCTTGAATACAGTAAGACTGAAATTATAGCTCAGGCTAAAAACAAGAGCCTGGCTCTATACATAATTTCGACTGTATTTCCCCTTTGCTTTACTGCAAGGATACTTGACATTGCTTTTCATATGCTCCCTAACTGGGTATACATTATTATGGCAGTGCTTATTGCAATTATTGCCTTGACTGCGTTTGTCCTTTACAGAAGGATTAACAATGAAAATGAAAAAGTGGATTAGATTAATACTTATTATTACAGGCGGCATTCTGCTGTTTTACTTTATTGCACCTTTATTCGCACATATCCTTAATATCGGCAACCTTGCAGGAATGATTTTTTCGGCAGCACTGATCTGTCTTGGCTTATTTTTTAACCCGATATTAAAAATTGTTGACAAAATCAGATCAAAAAAGGCAGGTAAAATTGCATTTGACTCGCTGTTTGTTACAGGCTGCTCGGTAATGCTATGCTTTTTTATTGCGCTCGGCTCAACAATTGCCGCCTCAACAACCAATGCGACAAATCAGCAAACAGTAATTATTTTAGGCTGTGCTGTTGTGGGCAAAAGTCCAAGCTGGATGCTAAGATACAGAATTGACAGTGCTTATAAATATCTTGAAGAGCACCCCGACAGCGTTGCCGTGCTTTCAGGCGGACAGGGCAATAATGAGGATATAAGCGAAGCACAGTGTATGTTCAACGTGCTGACGGAAAAGGGCATTGCTGCTGACCGACTGTATCTTGAGGATAAAAGCACCAACACCTTTGAAAACATCAGCTTTTCAAAAAAGATAATTGATGAAAACAATTTAAGCACCGATGTTGCCATTGCAACATCAAGCTTTCATCTTAAAAGAGCAACAATCATTGCCGATAAGCAGGGATTAAACCCCGCAAGAATAAGCTCCTACACAAGTCATTTTTTACGTGCAACATACTATGTGCGTGACACCTTCGGAGTAATTAAGGAGTTTTTATTCTGATAAAAAACAAAGAGGTATTTACTTTTGAAAACCATAGGTAAAATTTACACGGATATGCCCGAAAAATTCGGCGTTCCAAGACAGGCAGGGAATGTACCTGAGCTTGAGGGAAAAATAATCTTTAATCCGCCCTACAATGTTGCAGAGGCTTTTGCAGGTCTTGAGGATTTCAGCCATATATGGGTGCTGTGGCAGTTCAGCAAAAGTGTCAGAGATGAATTTTCTCCCACAGTACGCCCTCCGCGTCTTGGCGGTGAAAAGCGAAAGGGTGTATTTGCCACACGCTCACCCTTCAGACCGAACTCAATAGCTATGTCCTGCGTTAAGCTGAAAAAAATTGAGCACACAAAAAGCCACGGTACCGTGCTTTATGTTACGGGAGTAGATATGATGAACGGCACTCCTATTCTGGACATTAAACCATATATCACCTATACCGACAGTCATCCCGAGGCAAAACAGGGCTTTGCACAGGATTTTGTTGATTACAGACTTGATGTAGTTTTTCCTGATGAATTACTGCAGAGGATACCGCCGAATAAGCAGAATGGAATAATCGGAATATTGGAGCAGGACCCCAGACCATCATATCAGACAGACCGCTCACGTATTTATGGTGTCAAATACCTGAATTTTGATATTAAATTCAAGGTTGATGACAAAAAGCTATATGTCATCGATGTAATAT
>JAIDEF010000060.1 GCA_029054965.1 Eubacterium sp. | reverse complement strand
GACTAATTCAGTAACATTAATGGGTACGGTTGCTAAACCGTACCTTTTTTTGCCTCATCTCTTGCCAAGCCTATCCAAATTTCAAAATCGCAGATTGCGGAAATTTGGAAGAAAAGGTCCGGGGGACCTTTTCGTAGAGGGTTGCACATCGGACCGAGGCAAGACATGGTAAAGTATTTGAGGGATTACTCAAGAGATATTTTGCTGACTAATTCAGTAACATTAATGGGTACGGTTGTAATACCGTACCTTTTATTTTGCCTCATCTCTTGCCAAGCCTATCCAAATTTTGAAATCATAGATTGATAAAATTTGGGAGAAAAGGTCCGGGGGACCTTTTCGTAGAGGGTTGCACATCGGAAGGGGCAAGACACGGTAAGGCATATCCAAGTTGCTACAAAACAGTCCACCGGACTGTTTTTCCCAAATCATAGATTTGGAGCAACGGTCTCTTGCACTTTGTGCAATTCACTCTTCTTAAGAGATATTTCGCTGACTAATTCAGTAACATTAATGGGTACGGTTGTAATACCGTACCTCAGCGTGTAGAAAAAGTCAGATTATAAATTCTACACGCTGGCAGACGTTGAGAAATGGAGCTGAATTTCGTTTTTTGCGAGGATTGCTGTACGTTGGTACTGCTTCCGAGCAAAAGACGAAAAACGCACAAAAGCCTTGTAATTCATACGAATTACAAGGCTTTTAAATTGTTATTGTATTAACGGGATGGCGAGGACACCATCCCCTACAATGATTCAACGGCATATATAATAATATCTCCGTGCGTGGTTCAGCCCACTTTATCGACAGTCTGGGGTACGGTTGTAATACAGTACCTTTTTTATTTTATCAAGACAAATACATTAACGAATTATGAATTTTTAGTAATATTTAGAAAAAACTATTGACAAATTCAAAAAATGGATATACTATAAATACAGAGTTAGCACTCAGGTATCGAGAGTGCTAACAGATAAATTTCAAAAGAGGTGGAGGGTTTGATAAGCGAAAGACGTCTGGCAATACTCAATCTTATAATTGAGCATTATCTTAACACGGGCGAGCCTATGGGTTCAAAAACTTTATGTCAGCTTCTCCCCTATTCGGTTTCAAGCGCCACAGTCAGAAACGAAATGGCATATCTGTCTGAGCTTGGTTTACTGGAGCAAAGACACACCAGTGGCGGCAGAGTTCCAAGCAAAGCATCATACAGATATTATATTGACAGCCTGATGGAGAAAAAAAACATCAGCGATTATGATGCTCAGAAAATCAATGAGGAATTATCAGTTAATGCAGGTGATCCCGAAAGACTTTTAAGTGATGCCGCAAGACTGATTTCTTCTTACACTAATTGTGTGGGCTTCAGCTGTGCACTAAAAGATGAGCTTGACTGCATACAAGGTGTTGACCTTATCCCTGCAGGTAATTCAAAGGCAATGCTTGTTATGCTTACAGTAGGCAGCAAAATCAAATCATCACTTATCAATATGCCCTGTGCCATTGATGACGATTTGAGATTTTTATTTTATGAGGTTATGAACAGGCTGTTTATCGGCACACCGCTTACAGAAGTTAATCTGTCACTTGTTCAAAACTCAATACTGATTGCCAAAAGCAGAGTATTCGATTTGCTTCCAGCACTGACATCACTTTGCTCGTTGTGCAGCGAGGCATCACAAAGCAGACTAAGTCTTGAGGGCGAAACGAATCTGCTGTCACACGATGAACTTGGAAGCGACGTATAC
>JAIDEF010000006.1 GCA_029054965.1 Eubacterium sp. | reverse complement strand
ATAATGTGTACCATTTGTCAGCTTACTGCCATAGACATTTTTAACAGTAACGGTTGGCTTCTGCACCTTGCCGTTAGTAGTAAACACATTTGTATTAAGCTTTGCAATTGAATTGGTCAAAGGGTTAATTTTATAAGTTACTCTTTTAAGACCTTCATATCTGTCACCTATAAAATCAACACGGATATTATATGAGCCTGCCTTGATTGAGCTTTTATTCTGATATGTAATCTTATAATCCTTACCAAGTACAAGCTCATTGCCCTGACTGTTCTTTACAGTTACAGTCGGCACCTGTACCTTGCCTGTGTATGTATAGCTTGTTTTTGAAATACTTACTGTTGCTTTGGGGATAATTGTTGTAGATATTACAGTATTACAAACACTGCAGCTCTTTACAATTTTACCATCATTGCTTGCTGTTGCCTTTGTTATGGTACTCTTTTCTGTATGCTTAGTTTTAGCAATTGTTTCTTCATAGGATTCAGCACAAAGAGAGCAGGTATAGATTTTAATTCCTGTTTCTTTACAGGTTGCTTTTTTTGTTACCTTACCATTTCCGAAATTGTGCCTGCACTGTGCACCAATCACTTCAAATCTGATATTAAGTGCTTCAGCATACCTTTGTGCAGTAGAATTATCATAGCCGGCAATTGTAAGCCTTTCTGTATCGGTAACCATTGTAAGCTTCTCAGGCAAAGAAAGCTTGGGATTTAAGATTGTTATTTTTTCAACGGCTGATTTTTCACCTGTGAACACTTCATCGCCTAAAGCAATAACGCTTTCGGGAATAACAACCTCTTTCAGATTAACACAGTTAACCGCAGCCTTGTCAACAATTGTTTTTATGGTGTTCGGAATTTCAAGCTTAATGGTACTGCCTGCCGCAGGCACAAGATAAAGTGTTTCCTTACTTTTATCAAAAAGCATACCATTAACATCGGTAAAGCTTTTATTGTTCTTGTCAACAAAAACACCCTTAAAGTCTACACCGTTTGTTCTGAAAGCACCAGCACCTATGGTTTCAACAGATGCCGGAAGATTAACTGACTTAAGAAACATACTGCCTGAAAACGCATTTCTTCCGATGGTTTTAACGGTATTCGGAATTGAAACATTTTCAAGTCTGAGCATACCTGCAAAGGCACTGTTACCGATATGAGTAATACCTTCACCGATTATTACATCAGTTATATTGTATACTGAAGCTCCCGCCCAGGGCGAAACGGTGTAATCCTTCATTGCTCCGCTACCTGTTAATGTAAGTGTATGGTTTGCCTCATTATAATTTGCAACAACATTACTGCCTTTATCTCCGCAGTTTATAGTGTCATCTGCCAACACAACTGCATTCGTACCAAACACGGCACTGATTATCATTAATACTGACAGAGTCAGTGATAAAAGTCTTTTCATAAAATCATCCCTTTATAAAAGCTTGTATAATAATTATATAAAATAAAACGGCTCAGGTCAACACCTTCGCCGTCTTACTATAATTTGTTAAATATTATTCAGCATTCTTTCTTCTTGCTGCAAGCTCTGAAGCAATCTTTGCTTTCTTCTCTCCAACAACATCATACTTGAAAATCGGGAAAATTGAAAGCAGTGCAAGAATACCGGGAACAACTGTGTAAGCAAAGAATACAAGATCCTTTGTACCAAGGTCAAAGCCTGTAGCTGTACCATTTGCAATCTGAGTTACTGTATCTGAATAGCCTGAAACCTGAATAAATACAAGACCGAGAGCAGTACCAAGTGCAAGACAAACCTTGATTGTTAAGGTAAGGATTGAATAAGCAGCACCCTCCATTCTCTTGCCTGTTTCGTACTCATAGTAGTCAACACAGTCAGCAGTCATAATCATCGGCATAAGAGTTACTGCACCAAACTGCAAACCGATTAAGAACAGTGACAGATAGAACAATACCATAAGCACCTTATTCTCAGGGCTGATGAAATAGAAATGACCAATTACAAATGACAATACCGATACTGCAAAACCATAAACAGAGAGCAGAATATATGTCTTTTTCTCACCCATTTTCTTAATAAGAACAGGACAAAGTGCCATACTTATCATTGAGCCGACAGCGGTTACAATGCCGAGAACTGCAACAAGGTTCTGTGAACCGAGAATAACATTTGCTGCCTGTACCTGAATGCCCATTGCCATCTGTCTGCCAAATCCGAGGAAATATGAAACTATTACGAGCATAAACGGCTTATTGTTCTTAAGTGCACCAATCATATCCTTAAATGTGGTTTTTTCAGTTGCAACATAAGCAACACGCTCTTTGTTGAGCATAGGAATAAGTGCAAACAATACACAGCCAAGAACTGCAGTTAAAAGAGCAGTGAAAAAGTACTCGCTTGAAATCATCGGTGTATCAGTTTCACCACTTGCAACAAATACCTTTGAACCGTTCGGAATAATCAAACATACAATCGGAACGATTACTACACAAGCAGAAAATCCAACCTGCTTAAAGGTGTTTGAAATTGAAACAACATTTGTTCTTTCTGTCGGGTTTGGAGTAAGTACTGATGCAATACCCTGTGACGGAACATCACCCAAGGTCATTGCCAGTGACCAAATCAGATATGTAACAAAAATCCACACATAAAGACCAACACCCGTAAACGGAACCTTTAAGAACACAACTGCTGTCATAACAAGCAGCGGTGCAAGCGAATACATAATCATTGATTTGAATTTACCGTTTTTGCTTTTTGAGCGGTCAATCATATTACCCACAATAGGGTCAAACACTGCCGAAACAATCTTTGCAATCAAAATTAAAACACCGACAACAGCAATATCGGCACCGAGAATTGATGAATCAAATTCAGCCTGATAGGAATTGAGCAAACCTACAATTGCCTGAAAGCCAAAGAGTCCCAGTGAGTAAGCCGCTATTTCCTTAAAATTCATATGCTTTTGCTTAGTAATATCCTGTGCCATAAATCTCTCCCCAAAATACGTTTAAAGCAAAAGGGCGAAAATGCCCCTAAAATGACATCCTCGTCCCTGCCTATAAACTGAAATCAGTCTTTAAATACCTCATTGAATAAGTCAATATCTGCAACCTTCATTACAAATGAGAACAGCTCACTGCCCTTAACAGGAAGCATTCTGTTGAATATTGACATTGAGTGAGCATCAAGTCCATGAATCATAAGCGGACGCTTGTGCTCAATACCGAACATAATCATCTTAACCATGCGGTCGCAGTCAGTTGAAATCATATCCATAACCTTCTGACCCTTACCGCCGTCATTTTTCTGGTCACGGAAAATGTCTGTCTTGGTAAAGCCCGGGCAAACCAAGCCAACATACATCTTACCCTTGAACTCAACTCTGAGAGCTTCAGTAAAGCCCTTTAATGCTGCCTTTGAAGCACTGTACATTGATGTACCTGCAAGAGTCATTAATGCAGCAGATGAGTCAATGTTGATGATAGCAGGGTTTTCCTGCTGAAGAAGAACAGGTAAAAATGTTTTTACACCATACACGCAAGAGAAGAAGTTAATGTTCATTGCTCTCTCTATCTCGTCGTATGAATATCTGTCAAATCTCTTGAACTTTGGAAGAATACCTGCATTGTTGATAAGAACTGAAGGAACAATTCCTTCTTCCTCTAATTCTTTAGCAAAATTCTCCCAGTTTTCTTTAACTGATACATCAAAAAGCTTATAAGAAAACTGCTCTGCATATGTGGGGCCAAGCTCCTCAATGAAAGCAAGCATCTTAGCTTCACTTCTTGCAACACCTACTACCTGACAGCCATGCTTTTTGATAAGGGTTGCTGCAATTCCTGCACCCATACCGCCGGATGCTCCTGTTACAATAACGGTTTTGCCTGAAAGCCAATCACCATTACAGCACTTACAATTGCTCATATTATATCCTCCTAAAAAGTAAGTATCATATTCCCATATATTATACAATACCAAAATTGAATTTACAATATTTATTTTTTTATTTGACCATTTTTTTCGTGTTCAAATTATTTGCAAATAATCTTCATAATTTTATTTAGTATTATTCAACAAATTATTATCTTGTTTTTTATGACAAATGCCGAATATTGTGCATATTGTTGAAAAGTGTTCTTTATTGTGATATGATTATTATATATGATATCCTACGAAAAGAGCATGGAGTTATGGACAGAAGAATAAAAAGAACAAAAGCCGCTGTTTTTAATGCAATGCTTGACCTGATGGTTGAGAAAGATGCAGGAAAAATCACAGTGTTGGAGCTGTGCAAGAGAGCAGATATTAACAAAAGCACCTTCTATTTACATTACAAAAGTATGGAGGATTGCCTTGAGAGCTGTTTCCAGATAATTATGAATGGCGTTGTTGACATATCCAAGCTTGTGAATTACAGCGAAATCGGTAAAAATCCAAAGATATTTGTGAACAGAGTAATTGATGAGGTTGAAAAAAGTTCTGAATATCTTTGCAAATTCAAGGCGAGCACCATATGCGGTCCGTCAATTAAAATGCTTAAACAAAATCTTGTTGAAAACATTGCAAGCCACAATGGTTTCAATAAAGAAAACAATTATTACGAATATGCAAACATTACATTTGCTGTGGGCGGATTAATAGATTTGCTTATTGAAATGCTTCCGAATCTTAACAAGGAGCTTTTAAGCAAGTCAATATGCACAATGCTGCAGTCATATAACAATTAAAATGTTTAACAGCACTCCAATAGGAGTGCTGTTTTTTTGCATCCGCTATAATAAAGCAGCACCCGAAATATTAAACTTCGGGTGCTTGTTTTATATTTGTTTATGCAAGGAATAATGCTGAAATGTCAATATTTGTTTCATCAACATACCAGCTATTTCCGATTTTAACAACATAAAGCTCCTGTGTTGCAACAACTGTACCATCGTCAAGAGTTACATCAACAATCGCCTTTGCAACTGAATCAATATTCTCTGAACAATCAAGCTTTGCAAACGCATCAATCATATCAGATTTTTTTGTATCCTTTTTATCAGCATCAACAAGACCATACTGGTCAGCCTTTGCTGCACCTGACTCTGCTACAGGCTTAATTCTTGCCGAATACTCATCAATGTAAGCCTTTGCCTCATCTGCTGAAAGCTCATTGCATTCTTTAACTGTTGCGGTAAATTTATAGTCCTTACCAAACTTTTCCTGATAAACGCCTGTTGATTCTTCCTGAATAACAGTCTTTTCATCCTGTGCAAGCTTTCTTTCAGTACCTGTCAAGGATTTGCCGTAACGGTCAACATTTGATTCAAAAGCACCGAACATAAATTCAGTGTCCATGTATTCATCGCCGTAAACAGCATTTCTAACCTCGCTGAGCTTAGCAAAGTAGTTATTGTAAAACTCATCATAATTATCAAGACCGCAGGTGCTGAGAAGCTCAACATAGTAATCATACATTGTGTTGTAAACTTCGTCAATAGCAGCAGCCTCTTCATCATTACCTGTGCCGACAAAATCAGCCTGCTTAACATCGTCACCATCATTAACAAATGGCAGCATATAAGCATTAATTACAAAATTACCATATTTCTGATTTTTTGAAACAAGTGTATTTTTATAAGCATTATAACCATCACCTGTCTGAACAACAGTATCAGTGTAAAACTGAGCAACCTTTTCAGGTGAAAAAGCAGTGTATCTTATTGTGAAAGCAAAAATTGTCATCAAAACAAGAACAACAGCAACTGTTACACAGGCAATAACTGAGTAAGCACCAGTCTTAAAGCCCTTTTTCTCTTTTGTTTCAGCCATTTTTACTTACCCCCTTACTCTGCATTTTCACTGATGCTGACATCTTCTGTTTCATCAGTTGCTTCAGTATCTGCAGCTGCTCTTCTTTCTGCAAGTGCAGCGGTAATTCTATCCTTCTTCTCTCCGACCATATCATAGAAGAAAATCGGAACAGCCTGTAAAAGAACGAAAGCTGCAGGAATAATTGTATAGATAGCAAGGAACTTCATCAATACATCATTGGTCTGGTCAGCATATGCAATGTTTGTACTCTGTGAGAACTGATAACCGCTCCATGTATAAACAAGCATAGGAGCAAGCCACTTAGTGCCTGCAGATGCAATCTTTGAGAACAGACCATAACCTGCATAAGCAAGACCTTCCTGACGCTTACCTGTTTTGTATTCCATTTCATCAATACAGTCAGCAATCATAATATTAGGTGTAACGTTTGTGTTACCGTGCTGAATACCGCAGAAGAAATTGAGAATAAGGAATGGAACGATAAGTGTTGAGTTAAAGCCGATTCCCTTTGACATAAAGAACAGAATAGCCATTGATGAGAAACCGTATACGCAGAAAAGAATGAATGTTTTCTTTGTAGAGAATTTCTTGAGAACAAGGTTAACAAGAAGTGTACCAACAGCTGTACCGATACCCATTGGAAGCATAAGCGCAAGCTTTAAGCCCTTTGAGCCAAGAAGATAAACAGCTATGTAAAGTGAAACTGTACCGTAAACACCACGGCCAAAGCCGAAGAGCTTTGTAAGTGAAACCATAAGAAGGTTTTTGTTTGTAAATACAAGCTTGATTGATTCTGCAAGTGATACCTTTTCTGTTGTGTAAGGTACACGCTCTTTGTTGTTAGCAAAGAAAATCATTACGAAAATCATCATACCAAGGGCACAAACTGCAGTTGAAATGATAAGGTCAATACCCTGACCCTCAGCATTCTTATACTGCTGCTGACCCATTGCTGCCTTCATAATTGCAGGAACAGCAATAATTACAACCTGACCACCGCTCTGACCTACAGAACGAAGGAATGATGCGATTGAAATAGCACTTGATCTTTCCTTCGGGTTTGGTGAACAAAGTGCACCAAAGCAGTTTGAAGGTGACTCAACCGCACAGGAAATTGCGGTATAAAGTGCATAAATAACAAACATCCAGATTGTAGCTACTGTGAATGATGATGTGTTCGGAGCAATGAAAACAAGCATTGAAATAATAGCAAGCGGAATTGCACCGAAACCTACCCAAGGCTTAACTTTACCGAGCTTTGTTCTTGTTCTGTCAACAAGCATACCGATAACAAGCTCACAAACAGCACCGACTACACCTGCAACACCGAATACGGATGATACAATTGTAGCAAGCTGAGCTGAATCAAAGCCCTGTCCTTTAAATGCGAAGTCTGCAAAGAAAGTCATAGTATAGTCCGGCATCCATCCTGTAAGCAAGGCAACACCGAATAGGCCTATACCGAAGGTAACAATCTCTGATGGCTTCATGTACTTTTTCTCTGCAGAAGTATTTGACACTGCTGCAGCGGCTTTAGTTTTTGCCATAAGAAAACCCCTCTTTGTTAAAATTTTTAACCTATTATATCACTATCAATCCAGGAAAACAATAGTAATTTTTACTTTTATTTTATACGCGTTTAATATTTAATATTTACTTTATATATTCTATATGTTGATAATTACATAGAAATAATAAAAAAGGAGAGTCTTTCGACTCTCCTTAAATAATTAAATTTTAAGCTGTAGCTGCAGCAGCAACATTCTCTGCAATTGCATTAACAATGATTGTGCAACCTGCCTTTAAATCAGCATCTGATGGCTTGCCGTCCTCGCCTACACCTGCTTTAACCTCGGCAGCAGTTTTACCCTTTGCCCAAGCCTCAAAAGCAGCAGCCTGCTCATACCACTCTTTGCCTATCCCGTTTGCAGCTGAAACAGCCTTCATATTATAGTTTTCTTTAAGCTCTTTCTTTGACTGATAAGCACCCTTCTCAACTGTGAACTTGCCGTCAGCAATTGAGCACTTAGCCTGTGAAGCATCAATCAGACAAGATGTGATTTTGCCCTCAGCATCGAAAGTAACTGCAGCATAGTTTGAATCATACTGAAGGTTAGTTTCGTTGCTCTCATAATACTTCTCGGTAGTAACAGAAAGTCTTAAAGTATCAGTAGCCTTTGCGCCCATATCTGTTGCAGATGCCATAGCCTTTGCAACAACCTCAGTAAAGCCATTTGCCTTGATTGTGCAGCCAGCCTTTAAATCAGCGTCTGTAGGATTACCTTCAGCATCAACACCGGCCTTAACCTCATCAGCAGTCTTACCCTTTGCCCAAGCCTCGAAAGCAGCAACCTGCTCATACCATTCCTTACCGATACCGTTTGCAGCTGAAACTGATTTCATACCATAGTCTTCTTTTTTAGCGAGCTTTGTTCTGAGGTCAGAAACATCACCATTATCCTTTGTAAGGTCAGGCTTTGTCTGAGCTTCATCAATTTTAACGTCTACAATTTTACCGTCTGCGTCAACAGTAACAGCAGCTGCAACTGAGTCAATCTCAAGTGCAGTATCTGAAGGATTGTACTCATCGGCCTTGATTTCACTGATAACAGCTAAACCTGTTTTAACAGTGTCTGCTTTGTTCTCGCCCTTGGTTGTGCCATCATCATTAGTAGCTTTGCTGCAAGCAGCGAAAGAAACTGCAAGAATTGATGCAAGACCAACAGCAAGAATTTTTTTCATTTTTGTCATAAGTCTTTTCTCCTTATATTTGATACCCTTATAATATATTAAAAAATAGAGATTGTCAATATTTTATCAAAATATTGTCAATATTAGACAAAACCTGTTATTAATTTATCATTATTGACACTGATTAATATATTTTAATAATATTTCTGGGACATTTTTCCTCACAAGCACCGCACTTAGTACACTTGTCATAGTCAATGCGAGCAATATTATTTTCAAATATAATTGCATCACTCGGGCAATTTTTAGCACATATTCCGCAGCCGATACAGCCTGCTGTACATGCAGCAGTAACATCCTTACCCCTTGCAAGTGATGAACACTGAACACGATATGTGCTGTTTGCAGGAACAAAATCAATAAGATTATGAGGACAAATTTTAACACATCTGCCGCAGGCAATACACAGACTCTCGTCAACAACGGCTTTTTTGTCAATTATTCTTATAGCTCTTACAGGGCAAACCTTTGCACAGGAGCCAAAGCCAAGACAACCGTAGCTGCAGGAATAAGGGCTTGAACCGGGCATTTTAGCAGCGTAAACACAGCTATCAACACCGAAATAATTATATGATTCGTGTCTTTTTTCACAGGTACCGTCACATTTTACATAGGCAACCTTTCGTTCAAGCTCGCCAAGCTCTTTACCCATAATTTCAGCAATCTTTTCTGCTGTAGGCTTTCCTCCTACAGGACATGCTGAAACAGGAGCGTCCCCCTTAGCAATAGCCTTTGCCAGTGCGTCACAGCCTGCATATCCGCAGCCGCCGCAGTTTGACCCGGGGAGTGCATCCCTTACCTGCTCTTCTTTTTCATCAACCTCAACGTGAAAAACCTTTTCAGCAATACCAAGAACTAAACCGATAATAACGCTGATTGCACAAACTATGCCGACAGCGATTGCTATTTCATTAAAATCCATAACAGCACCTCCGTTTAAGCAAACACGTTAAAGCCGTAAAAGGCAATTGACATCAGACATGCGGTCATAAGAACAGCAGGGGTTCCTGCAAATGATTTGGGGAAATCATTGCTCTCTGTCTTTTCACGGACACCTGCCATAATAATAATAGCAACACAAAAGCCGAGGGCAGTACCAAGTCCTGTAACAACACTTGTTACAAAGTCATTAGACTGCTGAACATTTGTAAGTGCTGTACCGAGCACAGCACAGTTTGTTGTAATCAATGGAAGATATACACCAAGGCTCTTATACAGTGCAGGTGAAACCTTTTTAAGGAATATTTCAACAAGCTGAACTAAAAATGCAATAACTGCAATAAATACGATTGTTCTTAAATAGGTAAGACCCAGCTTATCAAGCACATAGGTGTAAAGAAGGCTGGTTACCGCAGATGACAGCGTGATTACAAATACAACTGCACCGCCCATACCTGCTGCAGTTTTAATATTTCTTGATACACCAAGGAACGGGCAGATACCAAGAAACTGGCTGAGCACAACATTATTTATTAAAGCGGTTGTAATCAATACAAGGAATAATGTCTTAGCCATCGTTCTCTACCTCCTCCTTTGCTGAAGGGCAGTTTCTGCAATCACCATTACATTTGGTTTCGCCCTTTGTGTGTCTGTTTGCACCCTTGAGCTTAAACTTGTTCTGAATTGCACAAAGAATAGCAAGAACAAAGAATGCACCGGGAGCCATTACGAATATTGATACAGGCTCATAGCTTTCAGGCATAACCTGAATGTCAAACAGTGTGCCTGCACCGATCAATTCTCTTACCATACCAATAATTGTTAAACCGATAGTAAAGCCTAAGCCAATACCGATACCATCGAATATTGATAAAATAGGATTGTTTTTTGAAGCATACTGCTCTGCTCTGCCGAGTATGATACAGTTAACAACAATGAGAGGGATGAAAATACCCAGACTGCTGTAAAGTGAAGTAACATATGCGTGCATAAGCATTTCAACAATCGTAACAAAAGATGCAATGATTATGATATAAACAGGAACTCTTACACCATTGGGAATAACCTTGCGAAGAAGCGAAATGATTAAGTTTGACATAATGAGAACTACCATTGTAGCAAGACCCATACCCAGACCGTTTTTAGCACTGGTGGTAACCGCAAGAGTGGGACACATACCGAGCATAAGAACTAAAACAGGGTTTTCTTTGATAATACCGTTATAAAGTCTTTCAAATACTTTTTTCATTTATCTCACTCCCCCTTTCCGAATGCTAAAACACTGATTCTGCCAGGCTGCGGTGATGCGGCTGCAACTGCATCAACTGACTCCTCAGGCTCATCTGCCTCATTAGCAAATGCTTCTGATAAGCCGCCGCCGTAATTTTCCTGATAATATTTGATTGCTTCATTCACAGCCATATCAATAGCCTTTGTTGTAAAGGTAGCACCGCTTATTGCATCAATCTCATTATTATCCTTATTAGCACCTGTGGTAACTGATGCAATCTTATCAGCCTTCAAGCCCGCAAACTGTGCTGCATAATCAGGCTCCTGTGCCTTTGCACCATAACCGGGTGTTTCGTTTGATGATATAACCTCAAAGCCTTTGAGTGTTGAATCCTTGCCGATTTCAACAGCAAGTGTAATCTTTCCTGCAAAGCCCTTGGTAGTTGTTACAGTGATTTTGTAGCTGTCACTAAGCTCCTCGGCATTATCAACAACAACATTTTCCACCTTATCCTTTACACCGCCGGCAAAGTTCTCCTGATAGAAAACGATAGCCGCATTTGCTGCTTCTGTTACAGCATTACTTGTAATTGTTGCACCGCTGATTGCATCAATCTGATTATCAGCAGTTGCACCTGATTTTGTTACCTCAAGTGTTGAGGCAGGCTTTCCGGCGAACTGATTTTTAAAATCAGGCTCAGTGCATTTTGAGCCAAGACCTGCAGTTTCACTGTTGCTGATAACATCAAATCCGGTAAGCTTGCCGTCCTTTGTTACACCGATTGCAACCTGAATATCACCACCGTATCCGCTTGGTGATGTGGCAGCAATAACATAACCAACAACACTGCCGCCGGCATCGGTTACAGATAAAACATCGTTTGCAAAGCAGCCATCATAGCCTGCATTTTTCATAACCTCTGCTGATTTCTCCAGCATTTCAGTAGTGTTATCCACCTCTGCAAAAGCATTTGCATCAGGATAAACAACCTTATAAATCTCTGCTCTGGTATTAATCTCAGCCTGTTCAATAGGGCCTCTTGTAATCTGATTAACAACTGCAAGAAGAGCAACACAAATAAGAGTAACTATTACCAATACAACTGTATTGAGTATTATGCTTGATTTTTTCTTTGCCATTATTTATTCTCTCCTTTCGCTTTTTCACAGCCGAAAGGCTTTGGAATTGTAATCTTTTCGATAATCGGAACAAGAAGATTACCAATAATAATTGCATAGGATACTCCTTCTGCAGAAGAACCGAGAACACGGAACAATGCAGTAAGTAATCCAAGAATTATACCGTAAATTATCTGACCCCATGGAGTAATGGGACTTGTTACATAATCAGTTGCCATAAAGAACGCACCTACAAGAAGTCCGCCAGAAAGCACCTGACCAAGCATATAATTCAACGAAACATCATTACCGCTTGCTGTATTAATTACAAATATAAACAAAGCAGTTGAAAGAATGTAAGTAAGCGGAATTCTAACAGAAATAACCTTTTTAACAATAAGGTAAAGTCCGCCGATTAAAATTGCAAGTGCTGAAACCTCACCTATACATCCACCGTGGAAGCCAAGGAAGAGAGTAAGCAAATCAACCTCTTCACCACCCTTGAGGACTGCAAGAGGAGTTGCACCTGCAGTAACATCAGCCGCTGCAGTCAGTGCCTTAATGCTGCCTGTCTTAATCATTTCAAACTGCTCGGCTAAAGTTCCGTTGGTTGCAAAATCGCTCATTCTTCCTGTAAAAGAAATCAGCAAAAAGCATCTTGCTGCCAGGGCAGGGTTCATAAAGTTCTGACCTAAGCCACCGAAGAGCATTTTAACTGCAACAATGGCGAACACACTGCCGATAACAGGAATCCACCACGCAACATTTGCAGGCAGGTTAACAGCCAAAATCATACCTGTTACAACTGCACTGTAATCAAATATTGTAACAGTCTTTTTGGCAAGCAGTTCAAAAATCAGTTCACTTAAAACGCAGGTAACAATACATATTGCAATGATCATCAAGGCTCTTAAACCGAACTGATAAACACCGAAAGCCAGCACAGGCAGCAATGCAATCGCTACGTCACGCATTACTGACTTAGTGGTATTCTGTGACCTCACATGAGGAGATACTGAAACATTATACATTTTTATACCCCTCCTTATTTACCAAACTGAACTTCCCTGACCTTAACCTTGCCAAGCTTAAACATCTGGGTAAGCGGGATTTTTGCAGGGCATACAAATGTGCAGCTACCGCACTCCATACACTCCATACCGCCAAGGTCAGCGAATCTTTCATAATCGTTTGTTTTAATTGATTTGCACATCATCTGCGGAACTAATATTTCAGGGCAGGCAGCAACGCACTTGCCGCAATGAATACAAGCAGACTGAGGAAGCATTGCAACATCATCCTTTGAGAATGCAAGGATTGATGATGAGGTTTTAACAACAGGAATATCAAGTGTACTCATAGCCATACCCATCATTGGTCCGCCTGAAATAAACTTGACAACATCATCCTTTGCACCGCCGCAGGCCTCGAGCACCTCGCTGTGACTCATACCAAGAGGAACATCAACATTGCAGGGACTATTAACAGCCTCGCCAGTGATTGTCATCACTCTGTGAATTAAAGGCATATTCAGATAAACCGCCTCATAAACTGCATAACAGCTTGCAGTGTTAACAACAATGCAGCCCTTATCGGCAGGAAGAATTTTTGAATTAAGCTTTCTTCCTGTTACTGCAAAAATAAGCTGTCTTTCGCCACCCTGAGGATACTTTGTTTTTAACGGCTGAACGCTGATTTTTTCCTCGCCTGAGGTTTTATCCTCCAAAATCTTTATCGCATCAGCCTTATTGTTTTCAATTCCGATAACTGCCTTTGCATTTGGCAGCAGCTTTAAGATTACCTTAATACCCTTGATAATTTCATCAGACTTTTCAAGCATCAGTCTGTAGTCAGATGTAAGATAAGGCTCGCACTCAGCACCATTTATAATGAGTGTGTCAATATCAAGCGGGTTTTTCGGAGCAAGCTTAACACTTGTTGGGAAACCTGCACCGCCAAGACCGACAATACCTGACTCCTTAATTATGTCAATAATTTCATCCTGAGTTAAGCTTTCAACATTTCGCGGCTCTCCAAAGCCAGAAACGGCTTCGTCTGTCTTATCATTTTCAATAACGATAGACTCAACCATTGAGCCGTTAGTTACAAGTCTTTTTTCAATTTTCTTTACAACACCTGAAACACTGCTGTAAATCGGAGCTGAAATAAAACCGCCTGCCTCGGCAATAAGCTGTCCCTTAAGAACCCTGTCGCCGACACTGACAACAGCCTTTGCAGGAGCACCTATGCTTTGTGAAAGCGGGTACACCATAACAGAGCCTGCTGATATGCTTTTTATTTCACAATCCTTTGACAGCTCCTTGCCGCCATAAGGATGAACTCCTTTCTTAAATGATTTCAATTTCATACTAATGCACTCCTTGGGATTAATATTTATCCTAATGTAAGTATAGCCAATTTATTATACCATATAGCCAAATTTTAATCAATCAATATAAACAGGATTTGTTAATAAAATGGTAATAATCGACTGTAATACATAAAAAAACCGATAAACGCTAAAGGAAATGCACTTATCGGTTTTAACTTTACTCAAATACTTGTTCAAATTCTGCCATGGCGTCATTGTTAAACTTCTCAACATCAAATTTAACAAGACCCTTAAGCTCATTATTTTTAAAGGCTTTAAATCCGTCAATCAAACCTTGCTCACTGTTATCAACAAGATAGCCGTAACCGGCCTCAAGAAATTCCTTCGGTCCTGTAATATCTGTTGAAATAACAGGAACATCAAGAATCAGCGCCTCAATAATTGTCATAGGCAGACCCTCATAGAGAGATGACAACACAAAAGCATCACAATTTTTAAGAATCGG
This sequence comes from Eubacterium sp., assembly GCA_029054965.1. Classification (GTDB taxonomy): domain Bacteria; phylum Bacillota; class Clostridia; order Oscillospirales; family Acutalibacteraceae; genus Eubacterium_R. Next base: position 5,600 of record JAIDEF010000006.1, on the reverse strand, counting down.
ATAAGGATTCATAATCGACTTAATGATAATAACATTATCGATGATTGTATTTTCATTCTCATCCTGAACCATTGAAAGGATATTTTGAAATTCCTTACCATAACCGCCGATAACAATAAGCCATGCATCAGGGTCACTTTCTTTTCTGTATTTATCAAAAGCTGTAATAAGCCTGTCAATGCCCTTTTCCTGTGAAAAACGAGCAATGTTTACAAACTTGTTAATTGACTTATCAGCAAGTATTTCATTAAGCTTTGAAAGCTCGGCAGTACAGAAGGTATCATCTTGAAACTCAACAGCCAGTGCCGACTTGCTGACAATGTTATCAACATCATTCTGGTTATGAACAACACAAATCTTTTTCTGCTCTGCATCACTCATAAACGGCTTAAGCTCCTCGCCCATTGTTTCTCTTACAACAACAATTTTATCGAAGTTTGCATATGCATATTTCACAGAATTTATGTGGAAGTTATTTTTCGTGGTGGATTCCTTGTACATATTATTATGCACCCAGATATACTTAGGGCATGTCAGCCTGCCGAGAAGCTGCATAATATGCTTTTCATAGCCTGTAAAGTGAATAGCATGGTCAAACTTAATTGTGGGAAAGCATCGTTTGAGCTCACGCTCATAAATACTGTCAAGTGCCCTCTTAGTTGCTTTTGTGCTGACGTTCATATAATAAAGCACCTGAAGCATTGCCTCTTTGACAGTCAGATTTTTCGGGCCCTGCATAGGTATATATTTAACACCCGGCTGGAACTCATTAATCAGAAGCTTATTAGGATTAGTTTTTCTTGCATAGAATGTAAGAATATAATTCCGCTCATCGGCATCAAGACTGTTAACAAGATTTTTAAGTGCAGTTGTCATTCCGTTTTTCTGCAGAACACCTGCATAAATAAGAACATTTTCCTTGTCATTCTTAAAGTCAGTACCGTTTATCAGCTTCATTTCAGGTGATTTTCTGCCTGTAACCATAAGATTAACAAGATTTCCTGCTGCATTTTTATTGTCATAATTACAGTATTCCCTTACAAATTCACTGTAATCATATTGAAGCTCATCATTATTAACTGCGTCAGCAATCTGACGTGCATCATATGTGGCAAAAAACGGCAGTTTTTCTATATCAAAATACATACTTCTGCCTGCCATATACTCCTCTTTATCATAAGTATAAAGCAAAATCTTTCTGCCAGTGTTTGCAAAATCAAACATAACACTTGAATAGTCTGTAACAAGACAGTCAGCAATACTCAAAAAGTCATAGGTTTCATAATCAGAAGGGAATTCTCTGATTTTTTCAAAGCCCTCCAAATCTATTTCAGCAGATGCAAGGTGGTGGAGCTTAACAAACACAATGGTGTTTTCGTCAAGTCTTGACTCCATCTCTACAAGCAGATGCATAATATAATATATCTGCTTGTTTATGGTGTCGTCCTTAGCAACAGACCTCCAGGTAGGCATATAAACAACAACCTTTTTACCCTCAAGCTCGAAATCTCTGCGGATTTTTGCAACTCTTGAATCATCAAAAAGTCTGCCATTACAGGGGTAGCCTGCCAGAACATACTTACCCTTATAAAACCAGTCAAGCATATAATCCTCTTTGATATGCTCAAATGAATAATTATTTGGATAAAGCAGATAATCTGACATAAGGAAATTACGCTGAACATTACCTATACTGTTAGGATTATCCTTAATACTCCTGCCAAGACCTTTCAGCGGAGTGCCGTGCCATGTATTCAGATAAACCTGACCCTCACGCTTAATAAAATATGTCGGAAATGCAACATTATTAATAAGATATTTTGCAGTAGTCAATGCCCTGCAGTAGGCAGTACTGTTCTTCTGAACAATTTTCACATTATCCTTAAAGCCGTAGTTATCAAGCAACGCCTGCACCTTAGGGAAGCTCTGCTTGTTAACGGATATAACCTTTTTGTAATCTCTGAATTTTTTGTCATTATAAATATTCTCAAAAACATAAAAAGGATTGCCTGAAAAATCATCGCCGCTGAAAGCCTCAAACAGCATTAATCTGTCATCAATATCGTACTTTGCAGCATAATTTGTAGCATAGAATTTCGCCCTGAAAAACTGGCTTTTGCCAATTTTTTTTACGTTTTTAAAAAACAAATCAAATAAACGTTTTACCGTCATATTATCTCCCGCTTTTATATTACACTTTTTTAATTATATAATTATACCAAACATGGAACTGTTTGTCAAAACAATTAAGTATAGACAACAAAATAACATTGTGCTATTATAAACCTATAATTTAGCATTTGCTGAAAGGACTAAAAAATGAAACAAGGACTTACCAAAAACGACTCCTTTGCCATTAAAGGACTCGCAATAATACTGATGCTTTTCCATCATCTTTACTGTACTGCCGACAGGTTCAAAGGGTTTGAAATCGACTTTACACCATTCAGCCAGACATTTGTTGTAAATGTTGCCTTTTTATTTAAAGTATGTGTGAGCCTGTTCGCTTTTATAACAGGCTACGGCTTGCTTAAATCAATTGCAGGACAGAAGTTCAGCAGAAAAGACATTGTCAAATGGAATACCACAAGGCTTATAAAAACCATGTCGGGCTTCTGGTTTATTTATATCATTTTCCTTATCGGAACAATGATAATAAACAAATTACCTTACACCACTTATTTTGAAAAAAAGCCGTATGCAGGGGTGTTTTATCTGATTAACGATTTTCTTGGTCTGGCAAATCTTTTTGACACACCGACTCTGAACGGCACATGGTGGTATATGAGTGCAGCTATTGTGTTTATTCTTGTTATCCCTCTTGTGTATGCAGTTTCTAAAAAGGTCGGTTATTTACCGATTATTCTTTTAATTGTTGCACTGCCAAGGCTGTTAAAGGTCGGTTATCCCGGCGGAACAAATATTTACACCTTTATTCTCCCTGTAATTTTCGGAATGATGTTTGCCGACTATGATGTGTTTAACAAGATTGAAGAAAGACTGCCGAAAAATAAAATTGTATCATATATCACCTCTTTTATCATTTTCGGCGGACTGATCGGAGTGGGATACATTATAATGCTGAAATATAACCGCACTGTTGCGTGGGAACTTAACTATGGTGTAATCCCACTTGCATTTATATGCTTCTTCAGGTTCTGTATAATCCGCATTCCTGTGCTTAATAAGATACTTGAATTCCTCGGCAAGCACTCAATGACAATATTCCTTACTCACACTTTTATAAGACTTAATTATCTGCATAACTTTGTTTACTCATTCAAGCACTTTATGCTGATATTTGCAGTCCTCTTTATACTGTCACTGGCACTTGCTCTGGCATTGGATTTCATCAAAAAGCTTTGCAGATACGACGTTCTTATTAACAAAATCACAACAAAAATTCAAAATGCATAGAAAAATCCCCTTGCAGTTTTTTCTGCAAGGGGATTTTTTATAGTTCTCTTATATTTTCAATAATACTGTTTTTCATTTCCCTGCGGACTTTCAGCCACAGGTTGATTGTGCAGACCGCCACAAGAACAATACAGAAAGCAATTGTCAGCCACGGGTCAAACGGCAGGTCAATGCTTCTGCCCTGCGATTTATTATAAATATTCACAGCAAAAAATCCGATTGTATAAACCGCAAAGCCTGAAATAATACCCACTGACAGCATTGAAAGCATTTGCTTAAAATACGATTTCACCAAATCCGCCTGATTAGCCCCGAAGGCACGAATTGTGCCGATTTCCTTTTTACCTTCCCTGATACGGGCTGAAAGGGTATTGTTGACAATGCTTGCACAGATTACAAAACAGATTGTTATGAGTGCCAGCAGTGAATAATAAATTGAATTATTTGTATCCTGCTGTCTTTGCTGCTGCTCAAAATTTGAGATTAAATCACAGTTATACATATCAACAACAGGGTCAATGGAAGCTCTGACTGCTTTTTCAACATTTTCATCAACCTCTGTATCAGAAAACAGATATATATCCCTGTACTTCGTACCGCTCACAAAATAGTTCAGACCTTGGTTGGTGGTGATGAATCCCATACCATAGCCTTGTTCAATATAATCGACATTTTCAATCTGCTTAGGTGTAACGATTGCACCTATTTTAACCTGCTTTTGGGTTACTGAAACTGTTTCCTTGGTAAGCTCAGTATCCTCATTCTCAACCTCTGCAATAGTAAAATTAATGGTATCGCCAACCTTATACGGATTTTCACCGCTGCAGATTTCCTGATAGTCTTCTTCATCTTCATGATAAATTTCTCCGTCAAAAAACCTGTTCTGCTGCCAGCTTCCGTTTTTTTCATCAATCATAACCATATAGGCTGCCGTTTGCGGTGTAAGAAGGATAACCTCCTCACCTGCTGCAAGCTTATCAAGATTAATTTCGCCCTGAATATCACAGTCACTAAGCTGTCGCACAACCGCTTCATCATATGAGTACATATCGAGCGGAATAGACTCTTTAGCTTCATCAAGAATTTCTTTTTGGGTTATATAATCATCTGTAAATTCACTTAAAAATAAATCATAAAAATTATCGTAATTAAGTGCATCAATATTATCCCAGTCTTCTTTAAAAACACTGTTTCTTCTGTCGGCACTTTTAAAATAATCATTGTATTCATCAATCTGTAAATTAACAACTATATTCTTTTTGCCGCAAGCCTTTTCAATATACGGTGCCGCAGCAAACTCCTGAAATCCTTTTTCATCAATACCGCGGGCCTGCACTTTATAGTTCGTAAAATTATCCCAGTTAAAATTAAAGGATGAAACAATATAATCTGACTTATAGCCATATGGATTTGCCCGTTCATAGCTGATGTAAGAAAAACCAAGACAGGAAAAAGAAATTGTTGCAATCAGTATTACACTGACACTGATTTGCGACACCTTTGAAAACGCAAGGCTTCTTTTTGAAAGAAGTGTTGAAACATCAAAGGTTTTTTGAGTTTTGATTTTCTTTGTTTTCATTTTTCTTGTTTTTTCAATATCACGGATTGCCTGCATCGGTGTGATTGCGGCGGCATTTGCCAGTGGAATAAGAGCAGAAAGCATAACAACAGCCATACCAAGCACTGCACTGATAGGCAGCACCCAAATGCTTTTTGCCATAACAAGCTCTGTGCCGCTGATTTTAAATATCAGCCACACTGCCAGATATGAAAGTGCAATACTGATTGGAATACAAATCAGACTGATGAAAAATGCTTCTCTGCCAAAGATTTTGAAAATCTGCTTTTTAGTTGTGCCAACGGCACGGAGCATACCAATCTGCTTTTTTCTGTCCTTAAGATTTGTATTAAAGGCATTGATTATTGTAACCGCAGCCGCAACTATAAGAGCAATAACGGGTATTAAAATAAACATATTATTTGACTCATACAGCACATTCATAAAATTAGCCTGTTTATTCGGGTCATCACCAAAATAGTTTAAACGATTATTTTCATCATCAGAATGGCCCTCTGATCTGAGTACATCAAGCAAGCCATCAGTTTCATAAATATTCTTGTTTTCACCCGTCATTATATATGCGGTTATTTTTTCTTTACCGCCAAGGTCAACAACAGTATTC
>JAIDEF010000059.1 GCA_029054965.1 Eubacterium sp. | reverse complement strand
CCCTATATGTCAAGCATATTTTTAATAAAAAATATTATTAAATTTACACATTAGCTATTGACACAATTTGTAGTGTAAACAAAAGAGCTTTACACAAAATGCATAACAAAAGACCCGTGAGTTTCACGGGTCTGAAAATACTGAATTATAATGCAGCCTTTGCAGCTTCTACAAGTGCTGTGAAGCCTGCAGGATCAGCAATAGCAATCTCAGAAAGCATCTTTCTGTTAAGATCAACACCAGCCTTCTTCAAGCCGTTCATAAATGTTGAATAGTTCATACCATTTGCTTTGCATGCAGCAGAAATACGTGTAATCCACATTTTTCTGAAATCTCTCTTCTTCTGCTTTCTGCCGATATAAGCGTACTGTCCGCTCTTCATAACAGCCTGCTTAGCTGTTTTAAAGAGTCTGTGCTTTCCGCCGTAGTAGCCTTTAGCTGCCTTTAATACTTTCTTTCTTCTTTTACGAGTGGCCATAGCGCCCTTAATTCTTGCCATGTCAATATACCTCCGTGTTTATAGTTAAGCTTAAATATCTAAGCAAAAATTCTTCTTACTTATAAGGAACTAATCTCTTGCACTGCTTCTGGTTTGTAACGTCAGCAACTGCAGTCTTGCGTAAATTTCTCTTACGCTTTGTTGATTTCTTTGTAAGAATGTGTGAGGTGTAAGCATGAGCACGCTTAACCTTGCCGCTTTTTGTTGTCTTAAAACGCTTTTTAGCGCCGCTGTGTGTCTTAATCTTTGGCATAATTATTCCTCCGTATTATAAATTACTTAGCTTGCTTTGGTGACAAAAACATAAGAATCTGTCTGCCCTCAAGCTTTGGTGCTTTATCAACATTAGCTTCCTCTGCAACTGCATCGGCAAAGCGCTTCATATTATCAACGCCTAAATCCGAATGAGCCATCATTCTGCCCTTAAGTCTGATAGAAACCTTAAGCTTATGACCGGAAGCAAGGAACTTTTTAGCCTGATTAACTTTAGTATTGAAATCACCGACATCAATTGTAACTGAAAGACGGATTTCCTTAGTTTCAATCTGTTTCTGGTTTTTACGGTTTTCCTTTTCCCTTTTAGCCTGCTCATAGCGGAACTTTGAATAGTCCATAATTTTGCAGACAGGCGGCTTAGCCTGAGGAGCAATCTTAACCAAATCAAGGTCACTGTCCTCTGCAAGCTTAAGTGCTGCTTTAGCACTCATAATTCCAAGCTGCTCACCATCGGCAGAAATTACACGTAATTCCTTATCTCTGATTTCACCATTAATCTGTTGAGCTTCCTTACTGATAAAAAACACCTCTTAAAAATTAGTAACAAATAAGTGCGAACGCAAAACGCCCGCACTTCAATAATTACAAATGTAATATTGCCCTTTTTGCTAACACTTAAGGGGAGAACGGGGTTCGTTCTTCTTTGTTGTGTGGATATATTAACACATAATAACACATTTGTCAAGAATTATTTTACTGAGTATTGGTTTTACCAAGCACAGCCCACTGTGCCTGGAAATCGTTATAATCGTCTGTAAAGTAGAAATCAGCACCGTTATTATAGGAGAAGAAATAGAAATATTCTGTATCAGCGTGATTTACAACCGCATCAATATTTGCAACACCGGGATTACAGATAGGTCCGCTTGGCAGTGCTGCACATTTATATGTGTTATAAGATGTCACAACATCGTCTGCAAATCCGGCCTCACGCAGCTTATTGCCATAATCAATCGTAACATCGCTCTGGAGCTGCTGTCCCTTATCAAGCCTGTTGATGAATACTGAAGCAATTTTCTGTGCAACACCCTCACCCAGTGTTTCCTTTTCAACAACAGAGGCAAGAGTCACAAGCTCATACATTGTCATATTGTTCTGTTCACAATAAGCCTTCCAGCTACTGCTTATTCTGTCGGCAAATGCACCAAGCATTGTATCAACAACCTCATAAGCCTGCATATTCTCGGCAAAATCATAGGTTGCAGGGAAAAGAAAGCCCTCTAAAGGATAGGCAACAGTTTCTCCGTCAGGAATATCGGCAATGAATGAATAATCATATTTGGATTTATCCTTGCAGGCATTGAGAAAATCATCAGCACTGCACACACCATTTTCCTCAAGAGTGGTTGAGATTTTAAAAACGTCATATCCCTCCGGAATGCAGATGGAAACAGACTGATGCGTAATATCAGGAGCTTTCAGCTTCTGTGCAATTTCCTCATAACTCATCTGAGCATTCAGCTCATATTCACCGGGAATATATTCAAAATCAGGGTAATGCTTACTCATCCACATATCCCAGATTGTATCGCTGTTAATAATTGAATTCGCAAATAAGGCTTGTCCTACATCATACTGAGATGTACTTGTAATATTAACCGCGCCGCCTGATTCCTGTCTTCTGTTACCGTCGATCTCATCGGTCACATATTTATAACCAACGAAAGCAAGAACAGCAACCAATATAACAGCAAGAACAGCTATAATTAATGATGAAAGCTTACTTTTCTTCTTTGCCATAATGTTCTCCTTTGTCCACACACATAGGTAAATGCGGAAGTCCTCTGTCAATTATTTCAGCACCTATTACTTTAAAACCCAGTTTTTCATAAAATGGTACAGCATAATTCTGAGCATCAACAAGCACCTTATCAGCACCCATATCAAAAGCCCTTTGTGTAACAGTCTTCACTATGTCTGCACCATAGCCTTTTCCGCGGCACTCTTTCAAAATTGCGATTCTGCCTATCTTAATACCTGCTGCAGTTTCGGCAATCCTTGCCGTCCCAACAGGCTTATCACCCTCATAAAGCAGTGCAAAAAGACTTGTTTTATCATATTCATCAAACTCATTGTCAGCATCTGCACCCTGCTCACTTGTAAAAACGCAGGTGCGGATTGCCTTAACGATTTCAAACGCAGCAGCACTGCTGTCAAAAAAATCAATCCTCAATCTGATGTACCTTCAGCATATTCGTTGTGCCTGAAATACCAAGCGGTATTCCTGCGGTAATAACAACAATATCGCCCTTTTCAACTGCGTTAGCAGCCAGAGACACCTCAACCGCATGGTCAAACAATTCGTCAGTATTATCTTTCAATTCACATTTAATCGGCGTAACACCCCAGCTTAAACTAAGCTGACGCCACACTTTTTCATCAATCGTAGCACCAATGATACTTGTTGCAGGTCTGAACTTTGAAATCAATCTTGCAGTAGTACCGCTCTTGGTTACGGTAATAATAGCAGATGCGTTCAAATCGTGAGATGTAGTAACAGTTGCGTGACTGATAGCCAACGTAGTGTCTTTTGCTATACTCTGCGGATAGAAATTATTGAAACGCTTGATATAGTCTATATCATCCTCTGTATTCTTTGCAATTGAGGTCATTGTTTCAACAGCCTCAACAGGATGCTTTCCTACGGCACTTTCACCCGAAAGCATTATTGCACTTGTACCGTCATAAATAGCATTTGCAACATCAGTAATTTCAGCTCTTGTAGGTCTTGGATTATTTATCATAGATTCAAGCATCTGTGTTGCTGTTACAACAATTTTGCCCGCATCATAAACCTTATGAATAATCATCTTCTGAATAGCAGGAATACGCTGAAAATCAATCTCAACGCCCATATCACCACGTGCCACCATTATTCCGTCGGACACTCTGATAATTTCATCAATATTCTTTACGCCCTGCTCATTTTCAATTTTAGAAATTATTTTAACATTCTTCCAGCCGATAGCCTCAACATAGTTACGCAGAATTGTTACATCTGTTGCACTTCTTACAAATGAAGCTGCAACAAAGTCAAAGTCGTGATTGGCACCAAACTGCAAATCGGCCATATCTCTTGATGAAAGATAGGGCATCTTCAGTTCAACATTCGGCACATTAACACCCTTATGATTAGTAAGAAGACCACCATCAATAACCACACAGTTAATATCTGTGCCGTTAACCTTTTCAACCCTCATTGAGATAAGACCATCATTAATCAAAATTGTTGTGCCGACACTTACATCAGCAGGCAGTCCCTCATAATTTATATAACACTTTTTTTCATTGCCCATACATGGTATTGTTGTAAGCGTATACTTATCTCCTGAGCTTATAACCGCACCCTCGGGATTTTCAAAATCACCAAGTCTGATTTCAGGTCCTTTTGTATCAAGCAAAGTTGCAATTGGCTGATTGAGCTTATTTCTTACCTCAATTACCTCATTAAGTCTTTTTTCGTGGTCCTCATATGAACCATGACTGAAATTAAATCTCGCAACATTCATACCTGCTTTAATCATTTTTTCAAGCACCTTTGGGTCATCGGTTGCAGGACCCATAGTGCAGATAATTTTTGTTTTTTTAGTTTTCATACAAAATGCTCCATAGTTTATTGAGTAAAATGATTGTAAAACATAATCAAATCTACCCCATTGTTATGATACCACAAAATAATCAAATTGCAACAATAAATATATTAAGATTTATTTATATCAAAATAAAAGACGAGTGTCCAAAACACTCGTCTTTAAAGTTATGATTTTATCTTGTAACTGATGTTGCAGGAATGAAGGTATCATTTGACTTTTCAAATTCAACTGTAACCGTATCACCCTTATTAATCAGCAGTACCTCCATAGCATCAGTCACCTTGATGTAATAATACTTGCCGTTAATCTGCAAATAGTAAACAGTGTTTCCGTCATTAACCGATGACTTAATATCTGTTACCTCTCCTGTAACCTTATTGCCATCTGTTGAAGGAGCCGGCGGCGGAGTCTGGGAATCTGTATTGTCATTATTATCGGCACTGTCTATTTTATCCGCATCAACAATAACATCGTTCTTATCAACATCATCCGCTACACCCTTCTCCTTAAGAGCATCAATATAGCTTTCAAGTGCACTGTTAAGTGCCCTTGCATCACTCTTTGCCACATCAAGAAGGCCTGTGCCTACTACAGTTTTATCCTCAAGACTTACAAAAGCATAGCCCTTTACTGTATTACCTGTACCATAAAGCGACATAAAGTAAGTCGGATTGTCATCTATGCCAAGAAGAATCGGGAAGGTTGCACGATAGCCGTAGTTCAGAACTGCATCCTCCGCAGATTTCTGAGCTGCATTCTCCATAGCACCTGCATTAGGATAATACTTTGTTTCCTTTGTTCTCTGATTACATAAAATGAAACCGAAATTAGAAGCGTCAGACTCTGATGAGGTTACACCAGTGTACACCCAAACGTCATCATTCATTGCAATATTACCGCTGCCGTCGGAAGCAATATTAACATCATTCTGGAAAATAATTGAGTTCCAGAAGCCGTTCTGCAGCTTTCCGTAGTAGTTATACTGCTCAATCAGAAGAGCCTCACTGTAAACAACATCAATCCAGTTAAGTGAAGTATCTGTCTTAACCTGTTCAATATCATAATAGTTACTTTCACCGTTAAGGGCATCTGTAATAATTACACCCTTAACATCGGTACCGCCGAAAAGACCGATTGTCTTGTCAAGAACAGCAGTAATCCAGTATGGATGCTGATTATCATCTATCTCAAAATTAGGAGTATCAAACAGCATTGTAGGATACTGAAAACGCAGATGACGAATCAATTTCTCATTAAACAGCTCAGTAGGCGAATATTTAATACCCTCTCCGAACTGCTCAACACAGTTAATTGCTGTAACCTTTTGAGTTACAAGGTCTGTTATCATATATGCAGGCAAACCATTTTTTGTGTTGTTAACCCACTTGAACACATCAGCATACTCAAGATAAGAAACTCTTACAGGTGTATTCTTATAGTTAATCTGGGTTGAATTTGCAGAAACAACATACTGGCTCTTATACTCGCTCAGTGAACCGAGCTGCTGGTCTGCAAGGGTATAAGCTCTGTCAGCATCAACTCTCGGTACCTTGTCATAACTGATTTCTTCAAAATCTGATTCAAAATTACCGTTTTCGATAGTCATAAGCTGACTGTAGCTGCCTGCTCTGAACAGTGTAATACCGGTTACCCAGCCCACTGCCATAACAACAAGCACAACGCCCACTATAATTAACGGCACAAGCGACTTTTTCTTAACATACTCCTTACGCTCAACCTTTTTATTTGCCTTGCACACAAATGCAAATGAAGCAACAAAAATTGCAACAAGCAAAACGATGAACATATAAAACTGAGTATCATGAATATTAAGAGCAGGAAGCATCATATAATATGCTATTCCCCCGCCCACAAGTGTTATTAATAACGAAATCAACACACGCAGCGGCACCTTGTCAGGCTTAACTACTGCCTCAATCTCTTCACCCTTGGGCCATTTTATTTTTTCCTTGAATTCATTGATTACCTCATCGGCATCATAATCCATTTTTGGAATTTGTTTATTGTCCATAATCAAATCTCCTTTAAAATAGTATTTCAATTATACTACATATAAATAGTATTATCAATATATATTTTGTGAATAAAAATTCAAAAAACTCCAAAGTCAATATGTATTGACA
>JAIDEF010000058.1 GCA_029054965.1 Eubacterium sp. | reverse complement strand
GTATATAACTTTATCCACATTGGTAATGCAAGACCGCTTTGTGTATTTGACGTTTTAAGACGTTATATGGAATACAGAGGATATAATGTTAAGTTTGTGCAGAACTTTACTGACGTTGACGATAAAATTATTAAAAGAGCTAACGAGGAAGGTATTACTTTTGAGGAAGTTTCAGAAAAATATATTAAAGAATTCTGGACAGATGCTCACGGTTTGAATTTTAAGGATGCAACAGTTCATCCAAAGGCAACTGAAAATATTGATGAAATTATTGATATTATTAAAACTTTGGAGGAAAAAGGCTATGCCTATGCCGTTAATGGTGATGTTTATTTCAGAACACTGAAATTTAATGAGTATGGTAAGCTTAGTCACCAGCCAATCGATGATTTACAGTCAGGTGCAAGAATTGCTGTTGGTGACATTAAGGAAGATCCGCTTGACTTTGCACTCTGGAAAGGTGCAAAGGAGGGTGAGCCGTATTGGGAATCACCTTGGGGAAAGGGCAGACCCGGTTGGCACATTGAATGTTCAGCTATGAACAGACGATATTTAGGCAAAACAATTGATATTCACTGTGGTGGTCAGGATTTAATTTTCCCTCACCACGAAAACGAGATTGCACAGAGTGAGTGCGCAAACGGCTGCACCTTCTCAAAATACTGGATGCATAATGGTTATATCAATGTTGATAATGTAAAAATGAGTAAATCACTGGGCAATTTCAAAACAGTAAGAGAAATTGCAGAGGTTTACGGCTATGAGGTAATCCGTTATTTTCTTATCTCATCACATTACCGTTCACCAATCAACTATAATTTAGAGATTATCGAACAGTGCAAATCAGCACTTGAAAGACTTTACACCTGCCGTGAAAGCCTTGATTTTGCTATTAAAAATGCAAATGATATGGAAGATGATACAGAGCTTATTAATCTGTTAAACAGCCGCAGAGAGCAGTTTATAACTGCTATGGATGATGACCTTAACACTGCAGATGGTGTTGCTGCTGTTTTTGATTTGGTTAAGGATATTAATACTAAAATACTTGACAAGAATGTATCAAAGAATGTATGCGAAATTGCTGCCAAGATCTTTGATGAACTTTGTAATGTTTTAGGTATTCTTTATAACAGAAAATCAAATGACCTTGATTCTGAGATTGAAGAGCTTATTGCACAGCGTCAGGAGGCAAGAGCGAATAAGGACTGGGCAACTGCTGACAAAATTCGTGATGATTTGAAAGCAAGGGGAATTATTCTTAAAGACACACCACAGGGTGTAACTTGGACAATGGAGTAAAGCTTAATATGGTTGATAAAAGAAAATTCAAGGATACAGAGGTCTCACTGCTCGGTTTAGGTGCAATGCGATTACCTTGTAAAACATCAATTAAAAGAGAAGCAAATCCGCTGATTGATTATAAAAAGGGTCAGGCACTTGTTGATGCAGCCTATAATAATGGTGTAAATTATTTTGATACAGCCTATATG
>JAIDEF010000057.1 GCA_029054965.1 Eubacterium sp. | reverse complement strand
GCTGAAGCTCAAAGTAGAATTTATTATAGCCAAGGCATACGATTGCACCGAATACAAGAGCGTAAACAAGAACTATAACAGCACTTTTCTTTCTTGAAAAATGGAATCTGTCCATAATGCTTGAAACGATTGCCTCCATAATTGATACAGATGAGGTGATAGCTGCAAACAGCACCATAAGGAAAAACAGTATGCCGATTACAGTGCCGATGCTGCCCATATTTTCAAATACCTTAGGCAGTGAAACAAACATAAGTCCGGGACCTGCAGACATACCCTCCTTGCCCATAAATACAAATACTGCAGGCACAATCATCAAACCTGCAAGCAAGGCAACAATGGTGTCGAAAATTTCAATCTGGTTAATTGACTTCATAAGGTTTGTATCATCGCTTACATATGAACCGTATGCAACCATAATACCCATAGCAACGCTGATTGAGAAGAATAACTGACCCATAGCGTCCATAAGTGTAATAAAGAAATCCTTAACAGTGAGATTTTCAAAGCTTGGAATTAAGTATATCTTTAATCCGTCGAGACCCGTTCTTGTTATGCCGTCATCTGTAGTATGGCTTAATGTGAGTGAGTAAATTGAGATACCGACAACGAGCACAAGCAGTATAGGCATAAGCACCTTGCTGAGTTTTTCAATACCCTTGTTAACACCGCCTATGATTACTATTGATGTAATCAGCAGAAATACAACCATAAGTGCCAGCGGTGATATCGTGTCTGTAATAAAGCCTGTGAAATATCCGTCAGCAGCAGCCTTGACACCATCACCTGTCAGGAAAGTAATAAAATATTTTATTACCCAGCCGCCGATTGTACAGTAGTATGGCAGAATTAATACAGGAACTATTGTTGCAATAGAACCGATAAAACCGAATTTTTTGTTAATAAGCTTGTACGCTGTAAGCGGGCTTTGCTTTGTTTTTCTTCCTATGGCAATTTCTGTTGTTAACAGTGTAAAGCCGAAGGTGAGTGCAAGAATGATGTAGATTAAGATAAATAATCCACCATTATCCTTTGCAGCTAAATAGGGAAATCGCCAGATGTTTCCAAGTCCTACAGCACTGCCTGCAGCGGCTAAAATAAATCCCAATGAACCGCTGAAGCTGCTTCTTTTACTTTGTTCCATACGTCCTCCAAATTTTACTAATTTTTTATATTTTATATTATATGCGATAAAATATTTCTTTGCAAGTTGCTTGTTTACAGTGATAAATCATTAAAGGATTTCGATATTTTTTTAACATACTATACACTGTATAGCATTTAGACATAAAAAGCAAAAATGTTTATAATTTTATATTGACAATTTAAAACAAAAATTATATAATGTTGTCGCTAACAATGCTAATTAAGGTCTGTTTATATTATAAGTATTTTATTTTTAATTTATATAATCGTTATTATTTAATTTATTTTAGTGAGGTACGTATACTATGAATAAGAGAATTTTTCTTTCATCACCTACAATGTATGGTGACGAGCAGAAATACATAAAAGAAGCATTTGATACAAATTGGGTAGCACCTCTTGGTGCCAATGTTAACGGGCTCGAAAAAAGTATGTCTGATTATCTTGGTATTAGGGGTGCTGTTGCTCTTTCTGCGGGTACTGCGGCACTTCATCTTGCGGTAAAAGCAGCAGGAATTAAGCAGGATGATATTGTTCTTTGCTCCGATATGACATTTTCTGCTACTGTTAATCCAGTTTCCTATGAGGGCGGAAAACAGGTTTTTATAGACTGTGAAAAAGAGTCCTGGAATATGGACCCTGCAGCGCTGAGAAGAGCGGCAGAAAAATATCCTGATGCCAAAGCCGTTGTTTGTGTTAATCTTTATGGCTCTCCTGCAAAGCTTGATGAAATAAAATCAATTTGTGAAGAGTATGATTTAGTTTTTATTGAGGATGCCGCTGAAAGCCTCGGTGCGAAGTATAACGGTCAGCAAACAGGTACCTTTGGTGATTACAATGCAATATCATTCAACGGAAATAAAATTATAACAACCTCGGGCGGCGGTATGTTTTTGTCAGATGATGTCAAGGTATGTGAGAAGGTTCTGTTCTGGGCAACGCAGGCAAGAGAACCGGCTCTCCATTATCAGCATAATGAAATCGGATATAATTATCGTATGTCAAATATTGTTGCAGGTATCGGACGCGGACAGTTCAATCATATTGATGAACATGTTGCACTGAAAAAGAATATTTATAATATATACAAAGAAGCATTTTCGGATATTGATGCAATCAGAATGAATCCGTTTTTAGAAAACAGTGAACCTAATTTCTGGCTGTCCTGTATTACAATTGATCCTGCAAGCGGTGTTACACCAACAATGGTTATTGATGCTTTGGCTGATGCGGATATTGAAGCAAGACCTATCTGGAAGCCTATGCATATGCAGCCTGTCTTTGCAGGTTATGATTTTATCACTGCACAGGACGGAATTTGTGTTGATGAAGAAATTTTTGAAACAGGTCTGTGTCTGCCAAGTGATGTAAAAAATACAGAAGAAGATATGGAAAGAATTGTAAGCGTTGTAAAAAGCTTGTTTTAGGAGATTCTTTATGTATAAGTGTGTTAAGAGGTTTTTCGACATAGTTTCATCGCTGTTCGCAATCATCATTCTTGCTATTCCTATGATGATACTGGCAATTCTTATCAGGGTAAAGCTTGGAGGACCTGTTTTATTTAAGCAGGAAAGACCGGGTAAAGACGGTAAGATTTTTACACTGATTAAATTCAGAACAATGACAAATCAGTGCGATGAAAACGGTGAACTACTGCCTGATGAGGTAAGACTTACAAAATTCGGTATATTTCTTCGGTCAACAAGTCTTGATGAGCTTCCTGAGCTTTTTAATATTTTAAAAGGCGATATGAGTGTTATCGGTCCACGCCCACTTCTTGTTCAGTATCTTCCAAGATATAATGAGCATCAGGCGCAGAGGCATCTTGTAAGACCCGGACTGACAGGATGGGCACAGGTTAACGGCAGAAATGCCATTAGCTGGGAACAGAAATTCGATTATGATGTTGAATATGTTGAAAATATAAATTTGTTTTTAGACATAAAAATTATTTTTATGACGGTTATCAATGTTATAAAAAAAGACGGAATAAGCAGTGAAACGAGTGCTACCATGGAAGAATTTATGGGCACTGAGGAAAAGGAAATTATAAATGTCTGAATCAGTAATTGTTATAGGTAAAAGCGGTCACGGCAAGGTAATAGCAGATATTATACTTTCAAGCGGCGATAAGGTTTTAGGTTTTCTTGATGATGCATATAAGGAAAATGAAACAATTCTCGGTTTTCCGCTTCTTGGCAGAGTAGGGGATTATGCAAAATATCCTGACTGTAAATTTATTATCGCAATAGGAAATGCAAAAATCAGAGAGCGTATAGCAAACAGTCTTGATGTTGAGTGGTATACTGCTGTTCATCCCTCTGCAGTTGTTTCAGAGCTTGATACAGAACTCGGTGCCGGTACTGTTGTAATGGCAAATGCTGTTATTAATCCGTCAGCAAAAATAGGTAAGCACTGCATTATTAATACAGGTGCAGTAGTTGAGCATGATAATGCTCTTGGTGATTTTGTCCATATTTCGCCTAAAGCTGTTCTTGCAGGTACAGTTACAGTCGGGAAATCAACACATATAGGTGTTGGTGCATCAGTGATTAATAATATTTCAATTACATCAGACTGTATCATCGGCGGCGGTGCTGCTGTTGTTAATGATATTACCGAAAGCGGAACATATGTAGGTGTTCCTGCAAGGAGAAAAAAATGAAAATTTTAGTTACAGCAAACTTTGATTTGGGTCTTTATAAATTTCGTAAAGAGCTTTTAAAAGAATTGCTTGATAATGGTCATCAGGTTTATATTTCACTTCCCGATGGTGACTTGGTGCTGCCGCTTGTTGAAATGGGCTGTGAATTTATCAATACAGACATTGATAGACGTGGTATGAATCCTGTTACTGATTTAAAGCTTGTTTGCAGCTACAAAAAAATCTTAAGGAAAGTTAAGCCGGATTTGGTTATTACATATACAATTAAGCCGAATGTTTATATGGGTATACTTTGCCGAATGATGAATATACCTTATGTTATTAATATTACAGGACTCGGCACAGCCTTTCAGTCAAAGGGTGCAATGCTGAAGGTGTTTGTTCAGCTATATAAAGCAGCCTGTAAAAAAGCACAGACAGTTATTTTTGAAAACTGTGCCAATATGCAGCTTTTTAAGGATTATGGTATTGTAAAGGATGAGCAGTGCCTGCTTAACAATGGTGCAGGTGTTAATCTTGAAGAATATCCGTTTACCGAATATCCTGACGAAGAGCAGATAAGATTTTTGTTTATCGGCAGGGTGATGCGTGAAAAGGGAATAGATGAGCTTTTTGATTCTGCAAAAAGAATAAAAGCAGAATATGATAATGTTCATTTCGATATAGTTGGTCCTTATGAGGATGATTACAAGACTGTCACTGAACAGCTTGTGGCAGATGGTGTGATTGAATATCACGGTTTTCAGGAGGATGTCAGACCGTTTATTGAAAAATCGCATTGCTTTGTTTTGCCGTCATGGCATGAGGGTATGGCAAATACAAATCTTGAATGTGCAGCTATGGGCAGACCGATTATAACAAGCAACATCCACGGCTGTCTTGAGGCTGTTATGGATAATGAATCGGGTTTTTTGGCAGAGCCTGAAAATTCTGATGATTTATATAATAAGCTTAAGACATTTGTTGAACTGTCTTATGAAGAGAAAAAGGATATGGCAGAGAAATCACGCCGCCATATCGAAGCAGGCTTTGATAAAAGAATAATCGTTGAAAGAACGATTGAAAAAATAATAAATTAGGGGAAGTTTTTTATGACCGAATTATTACCGGTATTCTTACTGTCCTGTTTTTTAGCATGGCTCAGTCATATTTTTTCGCCCAAGGATGATATACGTAATTCTTATATTGAAAGAGAAAAAATCTTTTTTGCAATAATGGCTGTTATGATGACTGTTTTTGTCGGCTTAAGGGTTTCTTATAATGACACTTTTGCCTATATGCATGCTTATAATATGGCGAGTGTTCCTGATAGCTTTTGGGGTATTTTTAAAGATTTAAAAGTCAGCAGTATCAGTGATCATATATTGTATATGCTGATTCAAAGGATTTTTAAATATTATGGTGCAGCACCTCAACAGTATTTAATGTTCTATGCTGTTATTACCTTGGTACCTTATTTGTGGTTCATCAATAAGTATTCCAATAACATTTTTTTGTCCGTTTTACTCACGCATACACTCGGCGTATATATATTCTGCTGTGCGGGAATCAAGCAATCTGTTGCAGTAGCTTTCTGTCTGATTGCTGTAGACAGATATATAAACAAGAAATATATTTCCTTTGTTATTTTTGTTTTTATCGGTATTCTGTTTCATCCATATGCATTTTTGTTTTATTTGATTCCGTTTTTAAAATTTGTTCCTGGAAGTAAAAAAACATATTGGATGTTGATTATCTTTTTTGTTTTGGGTATAGCCTTACAGCCTCTTATGGGTGCAGTTATTGATATTACTACTATGTTAGGTGAGGAATATACTGAAACAGAGCTGAGTGGTACCGGAGTAAATCCTTTTCGTGTAGCTGTTTGCAATGTGCCGTTAATTTTATTTTTCCTTGTTAAGAAAAATATTCCGGATGATCATTATACTGTTGAAAAGAATGTTATATTGAATTTAACCTTTTTGAATGGAGAAATTATTTTTGTTGGATTATTCGGAACAGCAAATTATTTTGCAAGATTAGCTAATTACTTTTTAATTTTTCAGGTTTTGAGCATACCATGGTTACTAAAGTATATTGATAAAAGATATAGGACTTTAATAACTATAATTGCAG
>JAIDEF010000056.1 GCA_029054965.1 Eubacterium sp. | reverse complement strand
ACGATGCAATTGTTATATACAGATTGCCCTGATTGTTAATTTCTTTTATTAACATAAGCACAAAAACAATTATTTCTGTAAAATCCAGAATTAACTGAATAATAATGAATTTTATTATTTTTGCGTAGCATTCACCAACATATTTTTCAACAAACTCTTTTGTACTCATATTTATTCCTCGCCCTGGGCTTTGAGCTTTTCGGCAGTGTCGGCAGTGATGAGTGCATCAATCATTTCATCCAAATCACCGTTTAAAAACTGTTCTAACTTATAAAGCGTCAAGCCGATTCTGTGGTCGGATACTCTGCCCTGTGGGTAGTTATATGTTCTGATTCTTTCACTTCTGTCGCCTGTTCCTACCTGAGCCTTACGCTCTCCTGCAATCTCAGCGTCGTGCTTTGCTTTCTCGGCATCATAAAGACGGGAACGGAGCACCTTAAGTGCTTTTTCTTTATTTTTGTGCTGTGAACGCTCATCCTGACACTCAACAACTGTACCTGTGGGCAGGTGCGTGATGCGTATTGCTGATGATGTTTTGTTGATGTGCTGACCACCTGCACCGGATGAACGGAAGGTGTCTATCTGCAGG
Source organism: Eubacterium sp. (assembly GCA_029054965.1). Classification (GTDB taxonomy): domain Bacteria; phylum Bacillota; class Clostridia; order Oscillospirales; family Acutalibacteraceae; genus Eubacterium_R. The sequence goes on along the minus strand of JAIDEF010000056.1, from coordinate 4,026 downwards.
TCCTTTGGATTGATGTCAAAATCAACCTCCTCAGCTTCAGGCAAAACAGCAACTGTAGTTGTCGAAGTGTGTATTCTGCCCTGACTTTCTGTTTCAGGCACGCGCTGAACACGATGAACACCGGATTCAAACTTAAAGCGTGAATAGGCACCGTCACCCTCAACGGAAAAGCTGATTTCCTTATATCCGCCAAGTCCTGTTTCATTAGCATTGAGCACCTCGGTTTTAAAGCCCTTTGCCTCAGCATACATAGAATACATTCTGAACAGCACACCTGCAAAAAGTGCGGATTCCTCACCGCCTGCACCACCACGGATTTCAATAATAACATTCTTGTCATCGTTAGGGTCACGGGGGAGAAGCAGTACTTTGAGCTCTTCGCTTATAGTTTCCATATCAGCCTTGCTCTGCTCAAATTCGTCCTTTACCATCTGGGCAAAATCTGCGTCCATTCCACCCTCGTCAAGCATCATTTTTGATTCCTCAAAAGCCTCCTGTGCTTTTTTGTATTCCCTGAATTTTTCAACAACGGGGGTTAAATGCTTAAGCTCACGCATAAGCTTTGTATATTTTTCCTGGTCTGAAACGATGTCAGGGTTGCAGACTAATTCATTAACCTCTTCAAATCGTTTTTCAACCTCATTAAGCTTATCTATCATAATAATTATTCCTCACTAAGTAAATCAAAAAATCTTTTTTTCTTTTGTTCCTGCTGTTCAGGCGTTTCTGATGAATCCACAAATTCAATGGTGAATTTGCTCTTTTGGTTATTCAGCAAATCTTTTTCAGTCAAAACCCTTTTTAACTGTCGTGAAACACCATTAGCACCGTCAAAGAAATTTACATCGCCCAATACCTCTTTAATTTCAGCCTTAGCCAGTGGGTAATGCGTACAGCCCAGTACTACGTTTGAAACCTTACCCTTGTAATCGTGCAGATTTCTTTCAAGGTACTCCTTGAGCTCTTCTTTTTTTTCCTGCTCGATTAAATCAGCAAGTCCCACACAGGCAAGCAGGCTTGTGTTATTGTTGTAATATGTGTAAAACAGCTTATGAAATTTTTCACTTTCAAGTGTACCCCTTGTAGCCATAACAAGTGTAAAGCCGTCGGGGTTGTAATCGTGCACCATTTTGTAGGCAGGCTCAATGGCAATGATTGGTGTGTCGGAATATTTTTCTCTTAAAAAGCTGACAGCCTTTGCAGATGCGGTGTTGCAGGCTAAAACAATTGCCTTGCAGCTTTTCTTGTTTACCATAAAATCAGCAAGCTCATCACATCTTGAAATTATTTCTTCATCACTTTTATCACCATATGGGTTGTTGACTGAGTCACTGAAAAAGAAATAATCCTCGTTGGGCAGCAGGCGGACTGCTTTTCTTATTACGCTGATACCGCCGATTCCTGAATCCAGAAAGCCTATAGGTTTACTACTGCTCATTTTCCTTAACTGCCTTTATATTTTTTTCTGCCTTAACTCTTGGTATCATAACCTCTCTGCCGCAAGAGCAGCATTTCAGCTTATAGTCAACACCAAGTCTTGTTATCTCAAATTCCTTTGAGCCGCAGGGGTGCTGTTTTTTCATTATTACAATGTCACCGAGCTTTAATTCCATAATATCACCATTGTATAATATTAAGTATTATTTAATCTAAATTATTATATCACTACTGTTATAATTTTACAACTGCATATATTGCAAAAGATTTTCATATACATAAATTACATAAGAAAAGTGAGTGATGTTATGAAATTCTACCCGGAGGGGAAAAATCCTGATTTATTAAAAACCTTTGATTCTGTGGATGAGCTGAAAAAGGCTATGATTAACAATGAGGTGATAGAGTCAAAGGCTCTGATTTGTGACAGAGAGCATAATCTTCACGTTGATCTTGGTGCAGTCAGGGGAATTATACCAAGACTTGAGGGTGCAATTGGTATTGAAGACGGCAGTGTCAGGGACATTGCACTCATATCAAAGGTCAACAAGCGTATCTGTTTTAATGTTCTTGGGTTTGAAAAGGATATTTATGATAACAGCATAGCAATTCTGTCACGCAAGGCTGTTCAGCTCAGGTGTATGGAGGAATATCTCAACAAGCTTGTTCCAGGCGATATTATTGATGCAGGTGTTACACACCTTGAAAAATTCGGTGCATTTATTGATATAGGTGCAGGGGTTAATGCACTGATACCTATTGATATGCTGTCGGTATCACGTATAAGCCACCCGAAGGAAAGGCTCAGCGAGGGGCAGCACATTAAGGTTGTGCTGAGAAAAAAAGAGCCGTCCAAAATGACGTTTTCTCTTAAAGAGCTTTTAGGCACATGGGAGGATAATGCAAAGAATTTTACACCGGGTGAAACTGTAACAGGTGTAGTGAGAAGCATTGAGGATTATGGTGTTTTTGTTGAGCTTGCACCGAATCTTGCAGGGCTTGCTGAGCCGCAGGATAATTTATTTGTAGGGCAGCAGGTAGCAGTTTATGTCAAATCTGTTATACCTGAAAAAATGAAAATAAAGCTCGTTATAGTTGAGGCCTTTAGTGAAGCAGAGGCACCTAAGGAGCTTACATACTATATTGAAGATAATCATATTGATTATTTTCAGTATTCACCTCAAAACAGCTCCAAGCAGATTTTTACCGATTTTAATGAATAATAACCTCCTGAATAAAAAATTCCCGAGACAGTTAGCTCTGCCTCGGGAATTTTATTTACAAGTTTTTTAACAGGCTTCAATCTGAATGACTGAAAATTCTCTGCCCGCAGTTATTTCATAGTCACTCTTTTTGCATTGGGGGCATATCCTGCTGTTTTTCATCAGCTCAAATTCACATCCGCAGGAGCATTTCCCCCTTGCAGGGATATAGTCTAAAATAAGCTCGGTGTTTTCAAAAGTGCTGCCAATGCGTGAAACATTCCAGCATTCCTTAAAATAATCGGGCAGTATACCAGACAGCTCGCCAGCCTGAACGGATACGCTTGAAACCTTTTTTAAATCCTGTTCTGTCATAATCTCCTCGACCAATTCAAAGATTTCCAGAACAACGCTTAATTCATGCATTATTTATTCCACTCTTTAACTTCTTTTCTGAGCCAGTTGCACCAGTTGTCTACGCCCTCGCCTGTTTTAGCTGAAATAAAATAGATTTCACAGTCAGGATTTAGCTTGTGAATACGCTCAATAACTGCCTCATCATCAAAATCAAACACACTCTTTGTGTCAATTTTATTGATGAGAACTACATCACAGATTGAGAACATAAGCGGATATTTCAGCGGCTTATCGTCACCCTCAGGAACGGACAAAATCATTGCGTTTTTGCTTGCACCCGTGTCGAATTCAGCAGGGCATACAAGGTTGCCCACATTTTCAAGCACAACAAGGTCAAGGTCGGCAGTGCCGAATTCTTTAATTCCTTGCTCGGTCATACCTGCATCAAGGTGGCACATTCCCCCTGTGTGAAGCTGAATGGATTTAACACCTGTATCGGCAATTGCTTTGGCATCAACATCGCTGTCGATGTCTGCCTCCATAACACCGATTTTGAATTCATCCTTAAGTTTTGCAATTGTTGCCTTAAGGGTTGTGGTTTTTCCGCTGCCCGGTGATGACATAAGATTGAGCAGAAAGGTTTTTTCCTTTTTCAGCTCTGCTCTCACTCTGTCAGCCTCTTTATCATTGTTTTCAAAAACACTTCTTTTAATTTCAATTACTTTAAATTCGTCCATTTCTATCCCTCGAATATAAAAATATTGTTTATTATAGTATGAATTAAATAATATTACAAGCCCCCACGGGGGATAAGTTTGTTATCTTTCAGAATATTCCAAATCGTCAGGCGAGCCTAAATATAATCTGCTGATAAATTCAGATTATTACAAAATTCTGTTGGATAATTTATAGGTGTTAATCTCTGTCCTTTTAATAACAGATTAATTTATTGTAGAAAACTCAAAAACGCAATAAATAAATTCTATTGACAATCGTTTATAATATGTATATAATTTCCTATTGTATTTTT
>JAIDEF010000055.1 GCA_029054965.1 Eubacterium sp. | reverse complement strand
CGGCGGCGGTGGCGGCGGAAGCTGGTAATAACAGGAGTTTACTATGGAATTAATTCAGGTCGGTAAAAAGACTTACTATATTAAAAATCCAACTAATATAGGAATATATAAGATTAATAACAACGATGTTTATTTAATTGACAGTGGTAATGATAAGGATGCAGGGCGTAAAATATTAAAAATAATGAATGAGCAAGGCTGGACGGTTAAAGGTATTATCAATACTCATTCAAATGCGGACCATATCGGAGGCAATAAAATTATTTCAGATCGAACAGGCTGCGATATTTACGCCTATGGTATTGAGCAGAGCTTTACACAGCACACCTTGCTTGAGCCTTCATTCCTTTACGGCGGTTATCCTTTTAAAGGCTTGAGAAATAAGTTTCTTATGGCTAAGGATACTGACACTAAGCCTGTTGAAAATAATCTGCCTGAGGGCTTGGAGTACATTGTTCTTAAAGGTCATTTTTTTGATATGATTGGTGTTAAAACATCAGATAATGTTTTGTTTCTTGCGGATTCACTTTTCAGTGAGGAAACAATCGGCAAATATCATCTGTTTTTCATTTATGATGTAAGGGGATTTCTTGAAACGCTTGATAAGCTTGAAGAAATGGATGCGGCTGTTTTCATTCCTTCACATTGTGAAGCAACTGAAAATATTAACGCTTTAATTCGACTTAACAGAGATAAGATTAATGAGATTGCAGAAACGATATTTAATATATGTGAAAAGCCTGTTAGCTTTGAGACAATATTGAAGCAGATATTTGACAGATACTCACTTGTTATGAATACCAATCAGTATGTTTTAATCGGCAGCACAATCAGGTCCTATTTATCATATCTTTGTGATGACGGCAGACTCGAGTATTGTTTTGATGATAATAAAATGCTTTGGCAGCAGATAAAAAATAGTTGAAAGAGTATAATTTATGAATTTAAAAAGATTTAGAAAAAGAACAGCATATAATGCAGAAAAGCAGAATAAAGCAACAAATTTTGCTCATCTCAATAAGCACTATTGTAAGAAGGGTCAGACGGTTATAGCCGGTGATTCTATTACTGAAATCTGCAATATGGAACTTTATCGTGAGTATGAAAAAAGAAATTCTCTTGATGTATATAACCGTGGTATCAGCGGTGATACAAGTGACAGACTGCTTGAACGTCTGCAAAGCAATGTTCTGTGTCTTATGCCGAAAAATGTTGTATATTTAATTGGTACTAATGACATCAGTATCGGTGCAGATGAAGAATATGTTTTTTCAAATATTGAGGAAATTATCATTAAAACCTGCGATTCCTGCCCTGATACAAATATAATTCTATTAAAGGTTTTTCCTGTTAACGGAAAAAATAACAGATTTGTTAAAAAGAAAAATTCTGTTATCAGTAGACTTAATGATAAGTTGGATATTTTTGAAAAAAGATATGGAATTACTGTTCTTGATTTGACAAATGAGCTTTCTGACAACAATGGAATGTTCAATAGTAAATATACGTATGACGGACTTCATCCGAATGTTTTCGGCTACGAGGTTGAAATTGCTGAAATTATAAAATTACTTGAAAAATAGCAGATTGTTCTATATTGTTCAAATATCTGTTGCCTTTTTTCTTTTTAGTGTGTAAAATATATTAGATATATTTTAAGGGGTTGTAATATGGTTTATAATAACGTGCTTGATGCCATAGGTCATACACCTATGGTCAGATTAAACAAAATGGTTGATGATGACTCGGCAGATATACTTGTTAAGTTTGAGGGTCTTAATGTAGGCGGCTCAATTAAAACAAGAACTGCTTATAATATGATTTGTGATGCAGAAGCTAAGGGACTTATCAATGAGAATACAATAATTGTTGAACCCACAAGCGGCAATCAGGGCATAGGTCTTGCGTTGGTCGGTGCTGTCAGAGGGTATAAGACAATAATCATTATGCCTGATTCCGTGTCACGTGAGCGAAGAATGCTTGTTGAGCACTATGGTGCAAAGGTAATTTTAATTCATGATGCAGGAAATATCGGTGATTGTATTGAGGAGTGTCTTGCAACAGCTTTAAGAATGAGAGAGGAAGACCCCAATGTCTATATCCCTCAGCAGTTTGAAAATCCTGCAAATCCAATGGTGCACCGCCACCATACCGGACTTGAAATATTAGAGCAGGTTGCAGGTCATATTGACGGATTTTGTTCAGGTATAGGCACCGGCGGAACAATCACAGGTATCGGTGAGGTACTTAAGGCTCAGAATCCGCGAATTACTATTTGGGCCGTTGAGCCTGAAAATGCTGCAATTCTTGCAGGCGGTACGATTGGTACTCACAATCAGATGGGTATCGGTGATGGTGTTATACCTGATATTCTTAATCAGAAGATATTTGAGGATATCTGCATCATAACTGACGAGGAGGCTATTCAGACCTCTAAGGACCTTGCAAGGCTTGAGGGTATTATGTGCGGAATCAGCAGCGGAACAAATGTTGCTGCAGCAAAAAAACTGGCTAAAAAGCTTGGTAAGGGTAAAACTGTTGTTACTGTTCTTCCCGATACTGCTGAGAGATATTTTTCTACTCCTCTGTTTGAAAATGATTAATTACAGGTAATTAAAATGATTTTAAGAACTCCGTCCTTTTATAAGGACTTTAAATGCATTGCAGGTGACTGCCCCGATTCCTGCTGTCAGGGCTGGGAGGTTGATGCCGATGAGCAGTCACTGGAATACTATAAAACCTTAACAGGTGATATAAGAAAAAGAATTGACAGTGTACTTGATAAGGATGAATTCGGCAACACAATATTCAGGCTTGCTGATAAAAAACGCTGTCCGTTTCTGAATAATGAAAATCTTTGTGATATGCATATTGCTATCGGCGGTGAGCACACACCTTATACCTGCCGTATGTTCCCAAGGTTTATTAATGACTTTGGCGGCACACGTGAGATGGGTGTGTCATTTTCATGCCCTGTGGCAAGTGATATGATGTGGGAATTAACAGAGCCTATGAGCTTTGTTGATGAGCATAATGATTTACCGCCTGAGCTTAATGAAATTGATGCACAGACTTATTTTTACTTGACAAGGGCAAGAAAAAAAGCCTTTGATATTGTGCAGGACAGAAATCTGCCGATTAACCAAAGACTTATTAATTTGCTTGATTTTGGTTTAGAAATTCAGCAGGATTTGGAAGAGTATAAGGAAGGGGACGACCCTATCGCATTTTCTGATGTGTTCCGTAACCCTGAGCTTATCAATCCTCAGTGGCTTGAAAGGGTAGATAATGGTTCAGCAAGGGCAGTGTCAAATGAGGTATTTAACGAAAATATCGCGTCATACTTTATATTCAGATATTTTTTAACAGCAGTAAATGATTATGATGTTCTTTCAAAAATAAAAATGGCTGTTATCGGTGTTTTAATCGTTACATATTTTGGTGAGGACAGTTGGACCATTCACCTCTGGAGTAAGGAAACCGAGCATTCGCAGTACAATATGGACAGATATAAAAGGCTGCTGAAGGACGCAAAATGCCTGTCTGTAAACGAGCTGAAAAATATGCTGGGGGATTAACTATGTCTAAAGTAAAGAAACTAATCATTGCAGCAGTGGTTATACTTTTAGCAGTTTTCGGCTTTAATGTTTTTATTTTTCTCGGTTCAACTGTGTCAGGTGAAAAAATATCCGACGGGCTTGGCAGTAATGCAGTGTATACACAGATTGTAGACGGAGTGGATTATGGTTGTGAATATCAAAAATATAAAATAGAAACCTCTTCTTACGGTCAATCCTATTTAACTTTTTATCACAGAGCCCCATTTGGTTTTATTAAGTCTACAGGCAGATATTGTAAACCAACCGATACTTATCTTATGAATGATGAAATCGATTTCAGCTTCAGTTCTATGAATCGTTATAATACAAAATATTCATATGTGTTTTACGGCAGTAATTCTCAGCAAGCTGCTGCCTTTGAAATCACCATTGATAATGTCGAAACCGTTATACGAGAGATTGACCCGTCCAATCCTTTTGTTTGCGTGTTCACCGACAGTGATTTCGATAGTGATGAAAGCGTTGTTCATCTTAAAAAAACAGTCAGACTGCTTGATGAGAACGGAAATACACTTATTGAACAAGTAATATAAAAGAATTAACACTGTTCTGAAAAGAAATGATTTGATTTCAAATGATGTCACTTTGCTTATGCAGCAGGCGTTTGACAAGTTTGATGTCAGCTTTTGTGAATCTGTTGACAAGTCGTTACTTGTTCACGGTGACTTGAATGTATGGAATATTCTGTATAATAAAATTTAAGATATTATAAAAGCAGATACCTGACAAGGTATCTGCTTTTTGAATATTATTCATAAACTCTCTTTATTCTTGGGTTTACCATTAATGGCGAGATGTCTACAGAGGCGGTATCACCGATTTTTACATCACTGCCTGTAACATCAACAGCAGTATGGCTTAATCCTATTTCACCGATAACGCTGTACATTCTGCCTTCAATTTTAACATACATCTGCTATTTGTTAAGATATTTTTTTAGCTGAGACAGCACAGACCTCAAATCAGCTATCTCTTTCTCTTTAGCCAGTCCGAAG
>JAIDEF010000054.1 GCA_029054965.1 Eubacterium sp. | reverse complement strand
GAGATAAGTTTATGAGCATAACAAGCACAAAAATTTAGGGTAAAAAAACCGTAAGCATTGAAAAAGCAGCAAAAAATCTGAAATCAGAACTGAATGCCGAGCTTATAGAAAGCAGTGTGTGTAGGTTGGATGACCATACAACAGTAATCCTTCTTGTTTTTGAAAAATATTTTATGAGAAACGGCAGCTATGCAGGGCTGACTATACAGCTTATTGAAAATGAAAAAATGCAGACGGCAAATATCATTGCATCTGCAGGCGGCGAAGGAATCTTTAATATAAGCTGGGGCGCAAATTCAGACTTTGCTTATATGGCAGAAAATATTCTCAGAAATAACGGCTTTTATACGGAATAAAAGAACTTAAAATCAACTACAATGGTACTGTGGGATAAATTTTAACACCCACAGTACTGTTTTTTTGTATACAACAGGAATAACATCAGATTTGTCAAGATACTACAGCTTGTGGTAATTATTAACAAAATGTAAATCTCAGACGCATATATGCTAAATTTATTGAATTTTAGCACAAGATGTGGTATAATACAGTCAATGCAAAATAAAAATTTTGCATATGCATTATATAATGTGAATAGAAGGCAGGAGGTGATTTCAATGGTTGAATTATCCCAGACAACAATTTATATATTGTGGGCAGTTCTTATTGTGGGCTTTGGAGTACTCGAGTCCATTACCGCCCAACTGGTTTCAATATGGTTTATGATAGGCTCTATTGCCTCGCTCATTGCAGCCCTCTTAGGGGCAGGGATACCTACTCAGCTAATCATATTTATTGCGGTTAGTGCTTTGACTCTTGTTATCACAAGACCGCTTGTTAAAAGATATATTCACCCAATAAGGCAATGCACCAACGCAGACAGAGTTATCGGTCAGACCGGCATTGTTACCGAGGATATTAATAATATCGAGGGCATAGGACAGGTCAAGGCTGACGGTAAAATCTGGACTGCACGAACAGCAGACAACAGCATCATACCAAAATCCAATGAGGTAATAATAGAAAGGATTGATGGTGTTAAGCTTATTGTCAAAACTAAAAACTAAAAATGAAAAAGGAGAAATTTTATGGCACTATTTATTATCCTGGCACTTGTTGCTATCGCAATTATTGCACTTGTATTAACCAACATCAGAGTTGTACCGCAGTCAAAAGCATATGTTATTGAAAGGCTCGGAACATACTTTGCAACATGGCAGACAGGACTTCACGTTAAAATACCGTTCTTTGACAGAATTGCAAAAATCGTTTCATTGAAAGAGCAGGTTGTTGACTTCAAGCCTCAGCCTGTTATCACAAAGGACAATGTTACAATGCAGATAGATACTGTCGTGTTCTATCAGATTACCGACCCTAAGCTTTATACCTATGGTGTTGAAAGCCCGATTTCAGCTATTGAAAATCTTACAGCAACAACACTTCGTAACATAATCGGTGAGCTTGAGCTTGACTCAACACTCACATCCCGTGACACAATCAATGCAAAAATCAGAGTTATTCTTGACGAGGCAACTGACCCATGGGGTATTAAGGTTAACAGAGTTGAGCTAAAAAACATTATACCTCCTCGTGAAATTCAGGATGCAATGGAAAAGCAGATGAAGGCTGAGCGTGAAAGACGTGAGTCTATCCTCCGTGCAGAGGGTGAAAAACAGTCAAGAATTCTTGTTGCAGAGGGTCATAAGGAATCTAAAATCCTTGAGGCTGAGGCTGAAAAGCAGTCAGCAATTCTCCACGCAGAAGCTGTTAAAGAAGCCAAAGTACGCGAGGCTGAGGGTGAGGCTGATGCTATCCTTAAAGTACAACAGGCTACTGCCGACGCAATCAAGCTTCTTAATGAGGCTGATGCAAATGAGGCTGTTGTTAAGCTTAAGGCACTTGAGGCATTTGCTAAGGCTGCTGACGGTCAGGCAACAAAAATTATTATTCCGTCTGAAATTCAGGGTCTTGCAGGTCTTGCAGAAGGAATTGTTGAAACAGCAAAGAAATAATTCAATACACAAAAAGCAACCCCTTTGGAGAAATCCAAAGGGGTTAAATTATTTAAAAATATCAATAGTCTTTACTTCTCTATTACTGCTCATATCATACTCCACAA
>JAIDEF010000053.1 GCA_029054965.1 Eubacterium sp. | reverse complement strand
CGTCCTGATGTTCTTGATCCTGCACTTTTAAGACCGGGCAGATTGACAGGCAGATTACTGTTAACAGACCTGATGCTAAGGGCAGAGAGGAAATATTGAAGGTTCATTCAAAGAATAAGCCGCTTGCTCCTGACGTTGATATCAGTGATGTTGCAAAGGATACAACAGGTTTTACAGGTGCTGACCTCGAAAATCTTCTTAATGAAGCAGCGATACTTGCAGTCAGAAGAGGAAAGAAATCAATAACAATGACTGAGATTTTCGATGCAATATCCAAGGTTGGAATAGGTACTGAAAAGAAATCTCATAAGTATAATGAAAAGTCAAAGAGGCTTACCGCTTATCATGAGGCAGGTCATGCAGTTTCATCGTATTATCTTGATGAGTGCGACCCTGTTAAGGAAATATCTATTATTCCGCGTGGTATGGGTGCAGGCGGTTATACATGGTATACACCGCAGGAGGAAAATTATCCTTCTAAGAATGCTATGCTTGATGAGCTTGTGTGCCTGCTTGGCGGTCGTGTTGCCGAGGCAATCGTACTCAAGGATATATCAACAGGTGCATCCAATGATCTTCAGAGAGCATCTACAATCTGCCGTGATATGGTTTCAAAATACGGTATGAGTGATGAGCTTGGTCCTGTTGTTTACAGTGACGATAATAACGAGGTATTTCTTGGCAGGGATTATGGTCACGTTAATAATTACAGTGATGTAACTTCTGCAAGAATTGATGCTGAGATTGAAAAAATGATGCGTGCTGCTTATGAAAAAACAGAAAGCATTCTTAAAGAGCATTATGATAAGCTTGAACTTATTGCAGAAACTCTTATTGAGAAAGAGAAAATAAGCGGTTCTGATTTTGTTTCATTGATGGAAAAGGGCTTTATTGAAGAGTCTGATGATGTTGAAGCTGATACAGTTGATACAGATGCAATTTCTGCTGATGAGTCAGCAGAAGGTGCAGAAACTGTTGAATGTGACAATGACAGCGCCACAGATGTGTCGGTATCTGACGAATAAAATATTTTTTAACGGTAGCATACAACAGCTACCGTTAAATTTTTGTAATCTTGACTTTTAATACAAGATATTGTAATATATTCCAGTATGTGAACTTCATTCGGAGGGATAGATTTGGCTAAGAAAAAAGAGTATGGTAATGACAGTATTAAATCGTTAAAGGGTGCAGACAGAGTAAGACTGCGCCCTGCGGTAATATTCGGCTCAGATGGTCTTGAGGGCTGTGAGCACGCTGTGTTTGAAATTATGTCAAACTCAATCGACGAAGCAAGGGAAGGCTATGGCGGAAAAATTGTTGTAACACGCTTTCTTGACAGCTCGGTCGAGGTACAGGATTTCGGACGCGGTATTCCGGTTGACTATAATAAAAATGAAGAAAAATATAACTGGGAGCTTCTGTTCTGCGAAATGTATGCAGGCGGTAAGTATGACAATGACGGTGAAAATTATGAATTTTCTCTTGGTCTTAATGGTCTTGGCTTGTGTGCTACACAGTATGCTTCTGAATATATGGATGCTGAGGTGCATACCGGAGGTTACAAGTATACTCTGCATTTTGAAAAGGGCGAAAATGTAGGTGGGCTTGTTAAAGAAAAGTACGATAAACGTGATACCGGAACACGTATACGCTGGAAGCCTGATTTAGATGTTTTCACTGATATCAATATCCCTCTTGACTATTATAAGGAAACTATAAAAAGGCAGGCTATTGTTAATGACGGTATCAAATTCATTTTAAAGGATCAGGTGTCTGCCTCAAAATTTGATACAATAGAATTCTGTTATAATGATGGTATTTCCGATTATGTCAAAGAGCTTGCAGGTGATAATGCTTTTACTGCACCGCAGTACTGGGAGTGTGAGCGCCGAGGTAAGGACAGAGAGGATTTGCCTGAATATAAGCTGAAAATCAAGGCCGCATTATGCTTTTCACTTAAAACACAGCTTAAGGAGTACTACCATAATTCAAGCTATCTTGAGCATGGCGGTGCACCTGAAAAGGCTTTTAAAATTGCATTCGTTAATCAGATTAATGCTTACTTAAAAGCAAATAATAAATATGCAAAAAGCGACAGTCAGATAAATGTTCAGGATGTTGAGGACTGCATTATCTTTGTAG
>JAIDEF010000052.1 GCA_029054965.1 Eubacterium sp. | reverse complement strand
AATATATATTTTGTGTTATTATATATTTTAGTTAATTAAAAGCATTATTTTGAGGTGTAAATAAATGGCAAATAAATTTTTGACTGCCCTTTTCGGCGACTATTCAAAAAAAGAGGTCAAAAGGGTAAAAAAGACAGCCGACAAGGTCCTTGCCCTTGAAAGCAAATACCAGGCAATGGATGATAAGGAGCTGGCTAACCAGACTGTACTATTCAAGGAAAGACTTGCAAACGGAGAAACCCTTGACGATATACTTCCCGAAGCATTCGCAGTATGCCGTGAGGGTGCCTGGAGAGTACTTGGAATGAAGCACTTCCCTGTTCAAATTATAGGCGGTATAGTTCTTCATCAGGGCCGCATTGCAGAAATGAAAACAGGTGAAGGTAAAACACTTGTTGCTACCTTGCCTGCATACTTAAACGCCCTTAACGGCGAGGGTGTTCATATCGTAACAGTTAATGACTATCTTGCAAAGCGTGACAGTGAGTGGATGGGCAAGCTTTACCGTTTTCTTGGTCTTGAGGTTGGCCTTATTATCCACGAAAAAACAAATTCACAGCGCCGTGAGGCTTATAACGCTGATATAACATACGGCACAAACAATGAAATGGGCTTTGACTACCTTCGTGACAATATGGTTCAGTACAAGGAGGAAAAGGTTCAGAGAGGTCATAAATTTGCTATTGTCGACGAGGTCGACTCAATTCTTATCGACGAGGCTCGTACTCCGCTTATCATCAGCGGTAAGGGCGAACAGTCAACAGACCTTTACAGACAGGCTAACAACTTTGCCAAGACATTAAAAATGGTTAAGGTTGCCAAAATGGATGAAAAGCAGGACACCGAATCTACTTATGACGGCGACTACATCGTTGATGAAAAGGCTAAAACCGCTACACTTACACAGGATGGTGTTAAGAAAGCAGAGCAATACTTCAATGTTGAAAATCTTATGGAGATTGACAACTCCACACTCCTTCACCATATTAACCAGGCTATAAAGGCTAATGGCGTTATGAGAAGAGATATTGACTACGTTGTAGCTGACGGTCAGGTTAAAATCGTTGACGAGTTTACAGGACGTATTATGGAGGGCAGACGTTACAACGAGGGTCTGCACCAGGCAATTGAAGCTAAGGAAAATGTTAAGGTTGAGCACGAGAGCAAAACTCTTGCAACAATCACCTTCCAGAACTATTTCCGTCTTTACGGCAAGCTTTCAGGTATGACAGGTACAGCGTCAACGGAAGCACCTGAATTCTCTGAGATTTACAAGCTTGATGTTGTTGAAATTCCTACAAACAAGCCATTGGCAAGAATTGATAATCCTGATGTTATTTTCCAGACAGAGCAGGGCAAATTCCATAACGCTATTGAACAGATTAAAAAATGCCACGAAAAAGGACAGCCCGTTCTTGTGGGTACAATCAGTATTGAAAAGAGTGAGCTCCTTTCAAAAATGCTGAAAAAGGCAAGAGTTCCGCATAATGTACTCAATGCTAAAAACCATGAGCGTGAGGCTGAAATTATTGCTCAGGCAGGTAAGCTCGGTGCTGTAACAATTGCTACAAATATGGCCGGCCGTGGTACTGATATTATGCTCGGCGGTAATGCCGAATATCTTGCTAAGGCTGAAATGAGAAGAATGCAGTTCACTGATGATCTGATTGCCGAAGCAACAGGCTTTGCTGATACCGATGATGAGGAAATCATCAATGCAAGAAAAACCTTCCAGGAGCTTGAGGCTAAATATAAGGACGAAATCAAAGAAGAGGCTGACAAGGTGCGTGAAGCAGGCGGCTTATTTATTCTCGGTACAGAGCGTCACGATTCACGCCGTATCGACAATCAGCTCCGCGGACGTTCAGGCAGACAGGGCGATCCCGGCGAAAGCCAGTTCTATCTCTCCTGCGAGGATGACCTTATGCGTCTGTTCGGCGGCGAAAGAATGCAGATGATGATGGGCAGATTAACTCAGGACGAGGATATGCCTATTGAATCAAAAATGATTTCAAAGACTGTTGAATCATCACAGAAAAAGGTTGAAGGCAGAAACTTCGGTATCCGTAAAAACACTCTTCAGTATGACGATGTTATGAATAAGCAGAGAGAGCTTATTTACAAGCAGAGAAATCAGGTGCTTGACGGCATGGATCTGAACGATACCATCCTTAAAATGCTTGATACAAACATTGACGAAAATGTAAGAAATTACCTTGCAGGCGATAAAAAGGATGACTGGAACATCAACGGACTCAGAGAAAAATATCTTGGCTGGTTAACATCTGCCGATGACTTTGAGGATATTAACACCGTAGAAGTTGACGAGGTTATTGAAACCTTAACAAACAGAGGTCATCAGCATCTTGCAGAAAAGAGAGAAATGCTTGGCGACGATATGTATAATGATTTCCAGCGTATGGTACTTTTAAGAAATGTTGACACACTCTGGATGGACCATATTGATGCTATGGACGATTTAAAGCAAGGCATTCACCTTCGCTCATATGCTCAGCAGGATCCTGTTGTTGCATTCCGTATGGAGTCATATGATATGTTCGACGAAATGACTGCAACAATCCGTGAGAACACTGTTCGTATGCTGTTAACACTAATTCCGAGAAGACGTGAAGACGTCGAGAGAAAGGCTGTTGCCAAGGTAACAGCAACCTCATCAGGCGGTGATGACACAGTAAAATCATCACCTGTAAGAAAAGGTAACAAAGTCGGACCAAATGACCCCTGTCCATGTGGCTCTGGCAAAAAATACAAAAAGTGCTGCGGTGCACCTGGCAAAGATAAATAAATATGACCAAAACGGCGGATGTTTAATCATCCGCCGTTTTTTAATGAGCTATATTTAATACTAATAATATATTATAT
>JAIDEF010000051.1 GCA_029054965.1 Eubacterium sp. | reverse complement strand
GTCTGTGCCCAAAGCAAGGTTTATTCCCATATCTGACATATGCTCAACCGGTGCAACACCTGATGCAAGCTTGCTGTTTGAGCCGGTATTTATAACAGCCCATACCCCGTGTTTTTTGTAAATGTTCAAATCATTATCATCAACCCATACACTGTGAAATGCACCGCCGCCGAAATCGAATAATCCAAGTTTTTCAAAAAGCTCTGTTGGCGTTTTGCTGTAAGTGTTAATACAAGCCTGTGTTTCTTCCATGGTTTCGCTGGAGTGCATAAATACAGGTGCTTTGTATTTTTTAGCAAGCTTTGCAATTTTTTTCATAAGTGACTTGTCAGTTGTATATTCAGCATGAAAGCCAAGCTGATATGATATGAGCTCGTGATAGCTGTTGTACTTATTATAGTATTCCTCTAACAACTCTGCGCTTTCCTTGAAATTGTTTACTGCTCCGCATAGTACAGTTCTCATACCCATTTCAATGCTTGCCTTGGCAAGTGCTTCAGGGAAGTAGTACATATCAAAGCAGGCAGATATACCGCTGCTGAGATATTCAAGAAATGCAATCCTTGACAGTTTGTAAATGTCATCGGCGGTCAGCTTATCCTCCAGCGGAAAAATTTTATCATAGAGCCATTCATGCAGTGGCATATCATCACTGTAGCTTCTTGCAAAGGTCATTGCAGAGTGGGTGTGTGCATTTTTAAAGCTTGGCATCAGCAGATTGCCCTGTAAATCAATTTCACGCTCAAACTCAGTGCTGCAGTCAGGCTTTTCATCACCTATATATATAATTTTATTTCCGTCTGTCCATACCTCTTCGTTGGTGATATCAAAGCTGTTATTCAGCTTTAATATACGTCCATTATAAAATCTTATCATCTCAGCAGCTCCTTTAAGCTTTTTTCATATGGTGCTCTCGCAATGCCCTTGTCGGTAATTATTGCGGTAATGAGCGAGTTGTCTGTTACATCAAATGCAGGGTTATAGCATTTGGTTTCATTTAACGCAGTAGGGGAGGAGAAGAATTTTTCTTTTATCTCCTCATCATCCCTCAGCTCAATTTCTATGTCATCGCCTGTTTTGCAGTTGAAATCAACTGTTGAATACGGACCGAGAACATAAAACGGAATATTGTAATGCTTTGCAAGAATTGCGGCACCGCTTGTGCCGATTTTATTTGCTGTGTCACCATTTGCAGCTACTCTGTCACAGCCCACAAGAACAGCGTTGATTTTTCCCTGCTTCATTACAAGACTTGCCATATTGTCACATATAAGTGTAACGTCAATCCCTGCCTTTTCAAGCTCATAGCTCGTCAGCCTTGCTCCCTGCAACAGGGGTCTTGTTTCATCAGTGAAAACCTTGAAGTTGTATCCCTTTTCCTTACCTA
>JAIDEF010000050.1 GCA_029054965.1 Eubacterium sp. | reverse complement strand
ATATGATGATAAACTGTGTGAATTAATCAATGGAAATAAGCTAATAATGGTTTCCATAGCTGATAGTTACACAGCTTATAATGATGTTTTAAATGAAGCGTACTCAGTTATGCTTGAAGATAATGAATTTACGGTTTTATTTGAAAAAGACAGTAAATGCAGCATAACAATTCTAAACTATTACCATTATGCAGAACATAAAGATAAATTTGTATTTGAAGATGAGGACGAATTTGACGAGGAGTATTTTTATTCTGATGCTGAATTAATGGACAAGTTCTTGGAAGTATTTTATCAGGATGTGGATTTTGTTGAATTAACTGCTGATGAGCAAACACAAAATGAACTTGATGAATTATTAATTGATGACAACGAAATTCAGTATGAAACACCTGAAACAGAAATTGTTTCAAGAGCTCGTTCATATTCAAATATTTCGGAATTTGATGCGGCTATGTATGGTATTGAAAGCAGTAGTCTTATGACGCTCAGTCTTGATAAAGATAACAACATTTCAAGCAGCGGAATATTTGTTGATTCTGATTCTCAGGATATAATACTTAATTATCTCAATACACATTGTATCTATACATACAGCATAGATGAAAATGGTTACCTCATATGCAATAATATTGAAAAGGATAATCCGAATTTAGATTGTCAGGGCGAAACTGAAATCGACAAAGAAATTGCTTTTGTTATTGAAAGTGGTTTGAATATTATAATTAATGTCTCTGATTCTTACTATACAAATGAAAATGGTTTATTGGAAAAGGTGTATTTTTCAAGTAAAGAATATGCTAAAGCCTTTTTGAGTGATGAAGATAATGCAGAAATATTGCACTTAAACAATGCATACTTTAATTTAAATATGGGATATAATCCTGCAACATCAGATAGATTTGTAAAAAATCTTTTCTTTGATGAACTTGTCCCAAAAACTTATTCAACAAACAAACTTTACGGTGAAACAGGTAAAATGAATACGGCAAGAACTGTATATTGCGGCCCTTCATCAAGTAATTATGCATCAATCGGCAGTGTTGATAAGAATGAAAACATTGTAGTATTAGGAAAAAGTACAGGTTGGTATTTTATTTCTTATAAAGTCGGCTCAACATCTACATATAAGTCAGGATATGTTCCTGTTTCCTCAGTATCAAATATTTCTGCTGCAATTGAAGAATCTAACTATGAAGGCGGATATAATTATTCAGATTCAGAATTAACAGTTAAAAGTTATTTCTTGTTTAATCAGTCTGTAAATGTTGGAACAATATATGCAGGGGAAGGATTCACTGAACTGCAGAGATATAATATTGATGGAAAGAATATATCCTTAGTTGAATTTAGCACATCAAGTGGAACTAAGAGAGGCTTTGTATATTCCTCAAATATGGGTATAAGCAATGTTAGCAAAAGCTCTGTTGCGTGTATTATTGCAGATAGCTCAGCAGTATATTCTGGTGCTGACAGCAGTTATGTTAAGCTGGGCGGTGTAAATAAAAATGAATTTGTATCCATATTAGCTAAAAACAATAGTTATATTTATGTTGAATATAATACTTTAACCGGAAGAAAAAGAGGGTATATCCAAAATTCTAATGTGAAGAATTATACTGTGCGCGATTATCCAAATGATAAAACCCATACATCCATAAAAAAGGCTAATAAGGATCTTGATGTTTATGGTGGGCCGAATTCTAACTATGCAAAAATAGGTACTATATATAATCAGGAAATTATATCTTATTTGGGTACAGAAAAGAATTATAGTTATATCGAATATACAACATCAAGTGGAGCAAAGCGTGGTTATGTAATAACATCTAATTTAATAAACACTTCTGCGCCAGTACTTCCTAATATACAAATTTATGCTAATTTCACATCCGGTACATATGGTAAAAGTGGATTAGGCAATGATTTAAAATGGTATAAAATCGGCTCAGGAAAAAATGTAGCTTTCGCCGTGTTTGAGCAACACGGCTGGGAAGATGCATGGGCCTTTGACGGAATAGAACTATTGAAAATTGCCAACACCTTTATGAACAAGCTATCATCTACAAGTCAAAGTGTTTTTGAACAGTGGACTGTATACGTTATACCGTCTGCAAACCCTGATGGATTATCAGACGGATATACAAATAATGGACCTGGCAGATGCACCGTATCTACAAAAACAGATATGAACAGATGTTGGCCCAGCAATTTTGTCCCATATTATACAAGCAGAAACTATACAGGTGCTAAGGCACTTGGAGCTCCTGAGGCTGACTTGTTAAAAAGTTTTATTGAAAGTAAGTTTGGCAGTTTTACAAATGTTGTTTTAGATATTCATGGTTGGCTTAATAAAACTTATGGCGATTCTAAAATCGGATCTTATTTTGGCGAACAATTCGGATTTTCTCATAGTTCATCATATGGTTCAGGTTATTTAGAAACTTGGGCATATAATAAAGGTGCAATGGCTTGCTTAGTAGAATTTCCCATGCCAAATTCTGCAGCGAGTATCACTTCAAATGATTATTCAGGAAAATTTGCAAATGCCTTTATAAATATGATTAAAGGGTTATCAAATTCTTCATCAAGCGAGGGCGGAACTGAGGTAAATGAGTTATGTCAGGTAAAAACCAATACTTCAGTAAATGTTCGCAGTGGTCCGGGAACATCATATAGCATAGTAACATCATTAACCAATAATACCAACGTAACAAGAATAAGAAAAGCTGTTACGACAGCGAATGGATATACTTGGGATAAAATTATGCTTAGTGATGGTACAATAGGATATATGGCAACAGATTATCTTGTAACTACGAATAGTTAATTTAAGTTTTATATC
>JAIDEF010000005.1 GCA_029054965.1 Eubacterium sp. | reverse complement strand
TATTAATTGGGGCTGAGGTCTGAACAAGCAGCTTATAGCCCTCCTCCATTTTCTTTTTTATTATGTATTGCTTTGGTGATATTGAAAGCTCCGATGTGAATATCTGGTGTATACGTCTTGGTGATATTTTAAAGAAAAGTGAAATTTCTGTGATAGATATTCTTGAATACAGCTTTTGCTGAATAAAGGAGCAAATGTCATCAATAAGTCTTTTCCGCTCTTTAAAGTCCTGGTTTTTTTCAGCAATTTCATTTTCTATTATTATGCTGAAAAGATAGCTTGAAAAAAGTGAGTTAATATAATTTGTATTTTTGATTTCCTGTCCTGCAAACAAAAGCCTGCTGAAGATATCTGCTTCGTTTTCGGTTAATGGAGAAGAGTATTTTTTATTAAGCTCAAAGTCGGTAATTCCGCTTGCTGAAAAGTTGACCCATCTGTATCCCCAGATTTGAGAGGCTGCCTTATATTTTACAATGTCATTGAATTTGATAAAAATATAGTCGTTTTCCCTGAGAATAATCTTTTTATCGGAATAATAGAATTTTCCTTCTCCGTGAGTGCAGCGTATAAATGCGATGGTGCTGTCCGGATAACGCTCTTTTTCATTTTCATCGCATATATGATAATATGATTTGTCTGCGAGTATCTGATAAGCACTTGTAATTGATGGTGAAAACTTGGTTTTATCATTTTGAGCTTCAACAAAAAATGATTCACTTTGATACATAATTAGTCCTCTGCTTCCGATTTGTGTATTTATTATACTGTATTTTGAATTTAATTGCAACTTGATATGCTATATAATTAAAAATAGCGAGGTGTGTTATGAAACTTTATTTATTTGACAGAAAATATAAATTAATTCATTTTGATAATTTGAGTGTGCTCAGTGACGGGGTATATATTGACAGGTGTGTAAATGCAAGAATGTCGAAAAACGAGATTTTTGTATTACAGATTGCTGTGCTGAGCGAAGCTGATGATGTTATTAAAAGCATAAGTACAGACAGCAAGCTGAATATAAGCTGTATTAATACGGATATTGTTGATAAATACGGAAGAAAAAGTGTTAATACCATTAATCTGAAAGCAAATACTATTCAGCCTTTATTCTTTACAGTTCAAAAGACTGATGAATGTGCAGAATTTGAAAAGGCTGTTATTACAATTAATACCGAAAAGGAGAGCCGGGAATTTACTGTTTGCTTTGAGCTGGCGGATATTCCTGTTGTTAATAACGGATATAATGATTTGTGGCGTCTTTCAAGACTTAATTGGTTAAATTCCAGCCTTGCCATAGATGAAACACTTGTAAAGCCGTTTGTTTCTCCAACTTCTGATGAGGAAGGTTTAACTATTCTCGGTCGAAAAATCAGTCTTAGTGACAGCGGCTTGCCGCAGCAGGTATGTTCAAAATTTGATGAGGCAGTTCAGCTTTGCAGTGATGTGCAAAAAAAACTTTTTGCCAAGCCTGCTGAATTTATTATCGGTGATTACAGTATTAATGGCGGAAAAACAGAAAGCACAGTTTATAATAACAGGGTTGAAAGCAGGACTGTTTGCACGAATGATAATGTTGATACTGAGATTTGTTCAGTGTTAAGATATGATGGACAAATGGAGTATTCTGTTAAAATAATTCCTAAAAAGGATTTTACTGTTTCAGATACTTCACTTAATTTTTACATAAACAATGATTGCTCACTGCTTATGCACGGACTTGGTCACAGGGCATCTGCAGCGGAAAATCTCAGCTTCAAATGGGATAATGACAAGCAGCAGGACTGTATTTTTGTAGGAACGGTCAACTGCGGTATGCGTGTTAAATTCAAGGCAGAGGATTACAGACGTCCGCTGATAAATATATTTTATAAAAATCTGCCGCTTAATGTGCCCGTTACTACTTGGGACAATGACGGCAGGGGCGGTATTGATGTAAAAGTAAATGACTGCTGTACAAATATATGTGCTTATACAGGTGAGTTTGAATTTAAAAATGGTGAAATAAGGGAGTTTAAGTTTGAACTGCATTTTACACCATTCAAGCCGATAGATTATAAAAAAGCATTCGGTGTAAGGTATTCTCACAGCAATGACCTCAAGGATGAATACAAGGAAATTGACAGAGCCGCTAAAAACGGACTTAATTATGTTACCTTTCATCAGGGAAATATGATAATGCCATTTATTAACTATCCTTTCTATGAGGTTGACAGATTAAAAAAGGCTGTTCGCTATGCAAAGGAAAAGGGTATAGGCATTAAGCTTTATTATACCGAGCGTGAGCACAGCAATCATATGGCTGAAACCTTTGTTTACAAGGCACTTGGTGATGAAATCATTTTAAGAAAGCAGGGCGTCAGTCACTCCTGGCAGAAGGAAAAGCCGCAGTGGCTTGTTGACAATTTCGGTGAGGATATCATACCGGGCTGGTTTGTTAAATATAAGCACGGCAAATATAAAAATGACCATGATATTTCATTCATTGTGCGGCCTGATACAAGGCTTGATAACTATTATGTTGAGGGACTTAACTGGCTGGTTGAAAATGTAGGAATAAAGGGAATATATATTGATGATACCTCCCTTGACAGAACAACGATTGAACGAGCAAAGAAAATACTTGACAGAACTGACGGTTTGATTGATATGCATATGTGGAATCACGAGGAGCCGAGAGCGGGCGATGTAAGCTGTCTTAATCTTTATGCAGAGCTTTTGCCGTTCCTTGACAGCATATGGCTTGGTGAAGGCTTCTTTTATAAAAAATATTCACCTGAATATTTGCTTTGTGAGGTTTCGGGAATACCTTATGGTGTTACAGGTCAGATGCTTGAGGGCGGCGGTGATTTCTATGCAGGTATGCTCTACGGAATGAATAATCGTTTTGGATGGGGCTATACAAATGCAGTGCAGATGTATAAGGTATGGGATGATTTCGGTATTTCTGACAGCAGAATGCTCGGCTACTGGCACAGTGAAAATCCTGTTAAAACAAATAATAAAAATGTGCTTGCCACTGCATATGTCAAGGATAATGATGCACTGATATGCCTCTATAATTTCTCTGATAAAAAGGAAGAATTTGCGGTTAATTTGGATGAAAAGCTTTTAGGATTTATTCCGTCAACCGCTAATGAAATACGATTTAACAGAAACAGAAAGAGAAAATTTGATATTAATAAGACTGTTACACTTGGTAAGAGAAAGGGTATTATAATTAAGGTTGAAAAATAATATGACTATTGAAGAACAGCTTGAATTAATTGATGAAGTAATTGAAAAGGGAAGGTATAAGGCTGATTGGGCATCACTTTGCAGTCACAAAACACCTGAATGGTATCATAAAGCAAAGCTGGGAATTTTTATTCACTGGGGGATTTACAGTGTTCCTGCTTATGGCAATGAGTGGTATTCACGTGAAATGTATGATAAAGCCAAGCCGGCCTATCGTCATCATATTAAAACCTATGGCAGGCACAGTGAATTTGGATACAAGGATTTTATACCTATGTTCAAGGCAGAGCGGTTTAATCCGTCACAGTGGGCAGCACTTTTTAAGAAAAGCGGTGCAAGGTATATTATGCCTGTTTGCGAGCATCACGACGGCTTTGCTATGTATAATACTGAATTTAACCGATGGAACGTTGTTAATATGGGACCCTGCAGAGATGTTATCGGTGAAATCAAAGCAGCCTGTGAAAATGAAGGTCTGGTGTTCTGCGGCTCAAGCCACAGGGCAGAGCATTACTTTTTTATGAATATGGGCAGAACAATTGACAGCGACGTTAATGATGAAAGATATGAGGATTTTTACGGTCCTGCTTATCACAGCAAAGCCTTTGATTCAAATGCAATGTTTGCAACAGCGGGCAATGTTCGTGCAGAATCACCCACTGAAGAATTTCTTGATGACTGGCTGGCAAGAACCTGTGAGCTTGTTGATAAGTACCAGCCAAAGGTGCTCTATTTTGACTGGTGGATACAGAATAAAGCATTTAAGCCTTATTTGAAAAAGCTTGCTGCTTATTATTATAATCGTGCAGAAGAGTGGGCCGAAGAGGTTACCATTAATTATAAATATAATGCATTTCCTCCTGCTGCAGCTACCTTTGATGTTGAGCGTGGTGCACTCAAAGATATATCACCTGTACCATGGCAGACCTGTACCTCAATTGCAAAAAATTCATGGGGATATACAGAAAATAATAAATTCAAATCAGCAAGGCACGTTCTATGTGATTTGATTGATATTGTCAGCAAAAACGGTATGATGCTTCTTAATATAGGACCAAGGGCAGACGGTACAATCACTGATGAGGAAACTTCTGTTTTGCTTGATATGGGCAAATGGCTTTCTGTCAATGGTGAAGGTATCTACGATACTGTGCCTTGGAAGGCTTTCGGGGAAGGAAAAACAAATGTAAAGGGCGGCTTTTTCCAGGATAATAAGAATAAGCCGTATACCGAAAAGGATTTCAGATTTACATATAAAAATGCGGTGATTTATGCCTTTCAAATGAAACCGGCAAGGGGAAATACCGTGAAATTAAAAAGCTTTAAAACTGTTGAAGAGGATATGCTTGTTAAGTCTGTCAAATTACTTGGCGACAACAGAGAGCTCGTTTTTAACAGAAATAAAAGATGTATGACAATATATCTTCCTGATAAATTGAAAACGGATTTACCTGTTTGTTTCAAAATAGAACTAAGGTGATTAAGATGAGTGATGACAGAATAGATTTGTATACATCAATTGTGCCCAACAGACGGCAGTTGATTATACAGGATATGAAATATTATGCCTTTATTCACTATGGTGTTAATACCTTTACCAACCGTGAATGGGGAAGCGGCAAAGAAAAGGAAAGTGTATTCAATCCTAAAAAGCAGGATGCAGAACAATGGTGCAGAGCCATCAAGGATGCAGGAATGAAGGGTGTTATCCTGACCTGCAAGCACCATGACGGCTTTTGCCTGTGGCCGACAAAAACTACTGAGCATTCCATAAAGAACAGCCCATATAAGAACGGCAGGGGTGATGTTGTTAAAGAGGTGTCTGACGCCTGCAGAAAATATGGTTTGAAGTTCGGCGTGTATTTATCACCGTGGGACAGAAATGCAAAGTGCTATGGTACTCCGGAATATAATGATTTTTATATTGAGCAGTTAACAGAGCTTTTAACAGGCTATGGAGAAATATTTATGCTGTGGCTTGACGGTGCCTGCGGTGCTAAGGCAGACGGTCAGCCCGTTCAGAAATATGATTTTGAAAGAATTTGGAGTACTGCTGTGGAGCTGCAGCCTGATATAGTTATGTCAGGCTGTGCACCTGATGTTCGCTGGATTGGCAATGAAAGCGGTAAAACCCGTGAGAGCGAGTGGAATGTTGTTCCTAAATTTCAGTATGACCAGCAGAATTTTGCTGCCAACTGTCAGGACAGTGATGATATGAGAAAGTTCCAGAAACGCTGTGAGGATGTAATGCTTCCTGATATGGGTTCACGTGAATTTTTAAGCAAGTTTGATGAATTTATGTGGTATCCTGCTGAGGTTGATGTTTCTATACGAACAGGCTGGTTTTATCATCCTTTGCAGTCCTTTACACTTAAGTCACTTAATCATTTAATGAAAATATATTATAATTCTGTTGGTAATAACTCTTTAATGCTTCTTAATATTCCGCCTGATAAAAACGGACTTCTTTCTAAGAGGGATGTTAAGCGGTTAAAGGAAATGGGACACTGGATAAAAAGAGAGGAAGAGCTGATTGTAAGGAATGCCAAAACAGAGGTTACTGACGGCGGATTTACAATAAATGTTAAAATTCCAAGGCAGAGTGTTGACAGAATACACCTTGCTGAGGATACAACAAAATCACAGAGAGTTGAAAAATTTTCAATTTATGCTGAGGGCAAAAGGCTTTTCAGCGGTACGGTTATCGGTTTTTCACGCATTGCAATTTTTGAGCCTGTTGAAACAGACCTGTTAACAATAAAAATTGAACAGTGCAGAAAAGAGCCATACATCAATAAAGCCTTGCCTGTGACAGCAGGGGCTTACAGAGTAAAATAGGGGGATTGAAATGAATAAGCTGTCAAAAATAATTATTTCATCAATAGCAGCAGTAGGTATTGTGGGAGCTTCTGTGGGAGCATATATTGCTGCAAACTATACTAAGGAACGTACCTTTGGTGAAACAGAAACCTATGCTGTTGAAACAAACGGTGAACCATTAAGGGTTGCAGTAATCAGTGATTTACAGCTTCCTGATACAATGGATAAAAATACACACCAGTATAAATCCTTTGAAAGCACCTTGACTATGCTGAAAAATAAAGGTATGGATGCTCTTATTATAGGCGGTGATTTCACAGACTGCGGTACTAAAAAGGCCTGGGGAACTTTTAAAGAAATTTATAATAATGTAATGGCAGATGCTCAAAAGCCGATACCTATGTATATTATGGGTAATCATGATTACTGGCTTCCTGAATTTTTTAATTGCTTTGAAATACCTATGCCTGCAAAGCTGCAGAATCGTTTTACTGAATATACGGGTGAGTCTGTCTACAGCCACAAGGTGATTAATGGCTATCATTTTATCTGTTGGAGCTCTTCTGACGGAAGCTATGACAAGTCATATGCTAATAAAGAGGCTGTCCGTGCCGAGCTTGACAGAGCAGTGGCAGATGACCCTGAAAAGCCTGTTTTTGTAATAACTCATATTAATCCTTATGATACCGCATATGGCTCTGACGAATGGGGAAATGAGGATATTTATGATGTTTTAAAGGATTATCCTCAGGCTGTTTCCATATCCGGTCATTCGCATTATTCACTGATTGACGAGCGGTCAATCTGGCAGAAGGAGTTTACTGCATTTACAACACAAAGCCTTGATTATATTGAACTTGAAAGCGGAAAGTATAACGGCAGTGTGCCGATGGATGCTTACGGAAACAGTATTGCGGATAAGCTGCCTGGCTGTATTTATATGAGTATTGAGCCGGACAAAGTAACTGTTGAACGTCTTGAAAATACAGGCAACGCATTTAAAGAGCCTTGGGTGCTTGAAGCTCCGTTTGACAAGCCTGTTAAGTATACAGCGGAAAGAGCAAAGACAAATAAAGCACCTGTTCTTGACAGTGAGCTTTCTGTCAAAATAAGCGATATAACCGATGTTAATGAAAATCCGCAGAAGATGATTTCCTTTGCAGCAGGCAGTGATGACGACTTTGTTCATTCCTATAAGCTCGAGTTTTTAGATGAAAATGAAAAGCTGCTTGAATTTGAAGAGGTTGATTACAGTAATAATGTTGTTTTGTATAACAGCAATGGTGAAAAAACAACAGGAAAAGGCAATCCTAAAATGATTAGTGAGGTCCTGTATTTCAGTGATTATGTGCTGGGTCTTGCAAATATGTCTGAAACGGCAGAACTCAGACTTCCGAATAATCTGCCTGATAATGCAGAATATGTTGTGATAACAGCCATAGATTCCTGGGGTGCAGAAAGCAATTCGGTAACATGTAAGTTAGGAGAGTAAATATGAAAAAAATTATAACTGTATTAATAATATCATTACTTGTTGTGTCAATAGGAATAATCTGCGGCTGTTCCAAAGAGGATGATAGCTGGAAAACAAATGAAAAATATGACCTGTCTGTTCCTGTTTTGAATCAGGATGGCTGGTACCTTGTTTTTGAGGATGATTTTGATGGCAGCACCTTGAATGAGAATATTACCTTTGGCGAAAGGTATAACGGAAATAAGGAAATCTGGACCACGTCCCCACATGCAGTGCGTTGGGAAAGCGACGATAAGAATAAGCCTGAGCAGGCTTGCTATTGGTGTCCTGAACTGGTGGAGGTGAAGGATTCCAACGCAATTATTCATTCACGCTATGAGAGTGATCATAAGTGTGATGGAGACTGCCCTGAGGAGGCACGCTTCACAAGCGGAATTGAAACAAGAAAAATTGTGGGCGATAATAATAACAATAAAGGCACAAATGATGAACTGCTTTTCTCTCAGGCATTCGGTTATTTTGAGTGCAGAGTAAAGCTGCCTGAATCACAGGGTCTATGGTCTGCCTTCTGGCTGCAGTCACCTAATATGAGAAAGGTCGGCAACGAGGGAAAGGACGGCACTGAAATTGATGTTTATGAAAGTGCATTTATAAACAGCAAGCAGTCAAAAATGGGTCATGCGCTTTTGTGGGACGGATACAGCAAGGATGGTAAGGTTTCAGATTATATCGGCAATCTTGAGCAGGATTTATATGATGGCTATCATACCTTTGCATTAAAGTGGACACCTGAATACTATGTGTTTTATATTGACGGTGCAGCAACCTGGGCAACCTCTGACGGTGATGTTTCAAGAGTTAAGGAGTTTTTGCGACTGACTGTTGAAATCGATGCCGGCAACGGCTGGGGACCTCATGGTCAGAAGATAGGTGACTTTGACCACAGTGCTGCTGCGGATGATTTTATGATTGATTATGTCAAGGTTTGGCAGAATGAAAATTATGAGCAGTTTATTCAGGATGACAGTGAGTTTGAGGGTGACCTTGATTTAGGCTGAGGTTGATGCTATGAATATTAAAAATAAAGTTATGATTTCATTATTATCTGTTGCGGTTGCTGCGGCAGCAGTTACTGCAATTGTCCTTGCTGCAACCGGCAAGGGTACATTTGTCGGAACAGTTACCGAAAATGGTACTAATAATCCTATTGCAGGAGTCAGTGTGACAGACGGCAGAAATGTTGTTAAAACCAATGAAAAAGGTGAGTTTGAAATCATTGGCTGGCGCAAAAGCCATTTT
>JAIDEF010000049.1 GCA_029054965.1 Eubacterium sp. | reverse complement strand
GTGCTATGGATGCTATGACTATTCTTTATCACCGCTTTATGAAGGTTGATGTTAAAGAGCCGAATATGGCAGACCGTGACAGATTTATTCTTTCCAAGGGTCACTGTGCCGTAGGTTATGCACCGCTTCTTGTTGACTACGGCTTTATGCCTGTTGATGAGCTTAAGATATTCAACCTCACCGGTGCTAAAATCGGTATGCATCTTGATTGCAACAAGGTTGTAGGTGTTGACTGTTCAACCGGTTCACTTGGTCATGGTATTTCACTTGCCGTGGGCTTTGCGTTAGCAGGCAGAGTTAATGGTATTGACTATATGAACTATGTTCTCACAGGTGACGGTGAGCTTAATGAAGGCTCTAACTGGGAGGCTGCAATGAGTGCGGCACAGTTTAAGCTTTCTAATGTTGTAGTTCTTGCAGACCTTAACAAATGTATGATTGACGGCAGGGTTGACGATGAAATGAAGGTTGAGCCTGTTGATAAAAAGTTTGAGGCATTCGGCTTCAATGTAATCCGTGTTGACGGTCACAATTTCAAAGAGCTTAATGATGCTATTGAGGCTGCTATTAAAAATCATCAGGAGGGCGGCGATAAGCCGACCGCAATCTGTATGGATACATATAAGGGCGAGGGTGTTGACTTTATGAAGGATAACTACCTGTGGCACTATGGCTCACTTGACGAGGAAATGGTTAAGAATGCCTATGCAAGTCTTGATAAGTATTATAAAGAACGCTGCGACAGAGCAGAGAAGGAGGCATAAGCTATGGCTGGAATGACATATACAATGACTGATACCACTAAGCTGTCAACTGCCGAGTGCTATGGTATTGCACTTTGTGAGCTTGGTGAAGAGCATAAGGATGTTGTTGCCCTTACTGCCGACCTTGCAAAATCAACTAAAATCGGTATGTTTGGCGAGCATTTTCCTGACAGATTTTTTAATGTCGGAATTGCTGAGCAAAATCTGTTCGGTGTAGCAGCAGGTATGGCTAAAAACGGTCTTGTGCCTTTTGCATCAACTTTTGCTATTTTTACCGCTGCAAGAGCTCTTGACCAGATTCATACTGATATCTGTTATCAGAATGTTCCTGTTAAAATTATTGCTACACACGCAGGTACCTCCTTCGGTCAGGCAGGCTCAACACACCATTCACTTATTGATATGGCTTGTATGAGAGCATTGCCTAATATGACAGTTATATGCCCTTGTGACGGCAGTGAAACCTATCATGCAGTTAAGGCTGCTTATGATATTGAAGGTCCTGTTTATATTCGTATAAACCGCGGATTTGATCAGGTGATTTATAAGAATATTGATGATTGTAAATTTGAGTGGAACAAGGCTACTCTTATGAATGACGGTACTGATATTACAGTAATTGCCTGCGGCTCCTGTGTATTTGAGGCTATGCAGGCAGCACGCATGGCTGAGGCTGATGCAGGTCTTAAGGTGCGTGTGCTCAATATGCATACAATCAAGCCTATTGATGAGGAGGCTGTTCTTTCTGCTGTTATGGACACACGCAGAATTATTACCGTTGAGGACCACGAGGTTATGGGTGGTCTTGGTTCAGCCGTTGCTGAGGTTGTTGCTAAATCAGGCAAAGCCTGTGCATTTAAGATGCTCGGTCACCAGAATGCATTTTCAACCATTGGTCTGCAGGAGGATTTACTTGCTATGGCTAAAATTGATGCTAACGGTATCAATGAAGCTATTGCTGAAATGATGCATGCTGACTTTGAGGCTGACGATGCCTGGGATGACGAATTTTAAGGAGTAATCATATGGCAAGTAATGAAACAAGATACACCAATAAGGTGTTTATGGCGGGAGCTTTACCGCTTTTGAAAACTATTGCCACCGATGTGCCTGAGCTGAAGAAAAAATTTGAGGGTGTTAATGCAATCTATCAGGTTTCAGCAAAGGTTAATGCAGAGGATAAAGAGGCTGTTCATTTTATTGTTGAGAACGGTGAATGGTCTGTTAAGCTCGGCGAATATCTTGGACAGAGCAAAATTGACGGTGAGCTTGCTTTTTCCTCAATGGAAAAGATGAATGCCTTTATGAAGGGTGATATGTCTAAGCTCCCTAAAATGAAAATTAAGTCCTTTGGCAAATTTATGAAGTTTATGATGGTGCTTTTAAAAATGTCATCTCTTCTTAATATAAAAACTCCGCCTGAGGATGATGAGGAGCTGTCACTGCTTCTTTGCAAGCTTTATTTCTATTTGCTTTCTTCAGGTATTTCACAGCTTAACAAAATGGGTCATCCTGCCGTGCATGACTGGGCAATGAAAAGCCCTGACAGATGCTATCAATGGGCTGTTGAGGGTCATCCTGAATGTACAGCCTATATGCGTGTTAAGGCGGGTAAAACAAGAGCAGGCAGGGGAGAGTATAAAAGGTCAAAACCATTTTTCTGTATGAAATTTGACTGTGCAACCTCTGCACTGAAGATTCTTCTTGGTACAGGTGATATGTTCCAGATGACAGCTAACAGCCAGCTTATTATGGAGGGTGCTCCTGAGTTTGGTGTTCAGATTGGTGATTTTATGATGATGGTCGGCGATTTGGCAAAATAATTAGATACTATCAGTATTTTATTTTTTCTTATAAAAAACAGCCTTGTAGGTCGTTGTGATTTACAAGGCTGTTTTTTTATTTACATCACCGATATGGGATGTATTGTGTGTTCCTCAAAAGGATTGAAATGTGACAATCCCTTATCAAAAAGTGCGGTACCCTTTTGTATACAATAATTACCATAGCGGTCCTTCAGCTTATCAACAGCCTTTTCAAGACACTCCGATTTTTCTCTTTGTTCTATCGTTTTTTCTAAATCAAACTGTGGTACCATATCATAGTCAAAATCTGTAACACTCAGCCCGATGCTTCTTATCGGCTTTTCCCAGCTATAATTGGCAGTGAAAAGCTCCATTGCGTATTTTATAAATTCATTGCTTACACTGGTAGGGCAGGGCATTTTGCATTGTCTTGTAAAGGTTTCAAGTTCGTTTGTTCTTACAGAAATTGTAAGCGTAACTCCTTTTAAATCGTGCTTTCTCATTCGCCTTGAAACACTTTCTGCAAGCACGGTGAATACGACTTTAACATCATCGTTATTTATTAAATCTCTTGGTGTTGTTGTAGAATTGCCGATACTTTTTATTTCTCTTGAAAGCTCCTTGTGTCTTACCGGTGAGCAATCCTCGCCGCAGGCATATCGGTGCAGTGTATCGCCGTTTTTACCGAAGATGCTTTTTAAAAATTTAACATCTGCATTTGCTAAGTCACCTATGGTGTAAATGCCGTAATAGTTAAGTTTTTTTGTGGTTGCACGGCCTATCATCATCATATCACTGCAGGGGAGCCCCCAGACAATGTCCTTATAATTATTTTTATTGATAACGGTTACAGCATCGGGTTTTTTGTAGTCCGAGCCAAGCTTAGCAAAAATTTTATTAAAGCTAACTCCTATGCTGACAGTTATACCAATTTCTTTTTTTACTCTTTCGCGTATTTCCTCAGCAATTTCTTCACCTGATTTAAACCAATCGCCTGTGACATCAATCCAGCATTCGTCAAGTCCGAAAGGCTCAATCAAGTCAGTGTAGTCCTCAATAATTTTTCTGACTCTCTGTGAAAACTCTACATAAAGCGGAAAGTTGGGCGGCACAATTATTAAATCAGGACATTTCTGTCTTGCTTTCCATAAAGGCTCACCAACGGTTAATCCGTATTTAGATGCAATTTCATTTTTAGTTAAAATTATGCCATGTCTGGATTTTTCACTGCCGCCGACAGCAACAGGCTTATCCCTTAGTTCTGGGTGCAGATAGCACTCAACACTTGCATAAAACTTATTGCAGTCAATATGTAAAATCTGTTTTTCCAAATAAATCACCTCAAGAAACGAACGTGTGTATTAATTATAAAACGAATGTTTGTTCTTGTCAATGGTGAATAATGGAAAACATAAAAATCGAAATATGAACTTTTTGTGAACAAATAGGCAGCTATGCAACACTTTTTGCCGTTTTTGGTACTTATATATTGAAAGGGTATTTGCCTTTATAAGGAGATTTATTATGAAAAGAACAGTAAAAATTATTATTGCCGTTGTGTTGATTGCGGCAGTAATATCAGCCGCCGTTATAATTGCTGTGCAAAAGCGGGCGGATGTTATGGTTGCTGATACGACTGAGAGTACTTATAATTATAATTCAAGGCTTGCTTTTGAGAATAATATCGTCAGGATAGATATGGCAAAGGATATAGGTCACGATAAAGATATTGTATCTGTCAAGGATAGTGAAACAATAAAAAATATTGTATCCGAATTATCAGGGCTTTATCCGTCAGAGATAAGCTACGAGGCTGTATATGAGGAAGCTTTATATGTAATTACATTGTATTATGAAGACGGCGAAAGTGAGAAATTAAGTGTTTTAGATAATAATGAATTTTTAGTAAGAAATAATGTTATGTATGATATTAATGGTATTGATATGGATGCCCTCTGGAAATCTCTGCTTTAAAAAAGAAACACCGCACCTCAGCTAAAGCTAAGGTTTCGGTGTTTCTTTTTTAGGGCAGTTCTGGTTACAACAGAACTTTTTAATGTTCGTTTTTCCTTTGAATTCAAGCTCAATAGGAGTGATTCCAAGCTCTTTTAAATATTTGACGGCATTATTATAAATTCTTTTATTTTGAAATGCTTCAGGTGAATGGGCATCAAAGCCTATTACCACTTTGTTTCCCG
>JAIDEF010000048.1 GCA_029054965.1 Eubacterium sp. | reverse complement strand
CGCAAGCGGTTAATATGCACGGTCAAGGTGGAGGTATCACCCAGCGAATCATAGCCCCACACCCTTGAAAACAGCTCATTTTTTGTAAAAACAGTATCAGGCTTTGAAATCATTAATTTGAGAAGCTCAAATTCTTTTTTAGTTAAATTCAAATTAACATCATTATAAAAAGCTTCACCGGAATCATTATTAAGCTTTAAGCTTTCATAGGTAATAATAACAGGCTCAGGTGTATTGGTAAGTCTGTTATACCTGCTGATATGAGCCTTAACCCTTGCAACAAGCTCGCTCGGTGAAAACGGCTTCACAATATAATCATCCGCACCAAATCCGAGACCATTGATTTTATCAAGGTCCTCTTTTTTAGCACTGACAAGCAAAATCGGGATATCACGCACCTGTCTTATTCTTTTGCATACTTCAAAACCATCAAGTCTTGGCAGCATTATGTCAAGCAAAACAAGAGAATAGCTTTTTTTCAGTGCCATACCAAGACCTGTTTCTCCATCAACTGCAAAATCCACCTCAAAGCCGCTTGCTTCAAGGTAATCTTTTTCGAGATGTAAAATATTTTCATCATCTTCAATTATCAGTATTTTGCTCATCATTCTCAGTTCTCCTTACTTTGGGTAATGATATAAATATCGCCAAGCCCTCGCCCAGCTTGCTGCTTGCCCAGATAATCCCACGATGCAGTTCAACAATCTGCTTGCATACCGACAAGCCCAAGCCTGAGCCGTCAGCAACATTTGTTCTTGCAGAATCAGCACGATACATAAGATCAAAAATTTTAGAAACACTCTCCCTGTCAACACCAATACCGTTATCAGCAAGCTCAATAATCACCGAACGCTCATATTCATTGATTGAAAACTTGATTTTCCCCTTAACATCAGGATTTGAATATTTTATGCTGTTGGAAATTATGTTGTTTATAACACGAACAAATTTATCAACATCAAGGCTGACAGCCGCTTCGTCACTGCAATTGCATTCATATTCAAAATCAAATTCAGCCTTATCAAGAATAATTTTTATTTCTTCAACACCATCATCAAAAAAATCTTTGATTTTTACATCAACCGTGTTAAGCTCATATCCCTTAAGCTCAAGTCGGGATACAGTAAGCAAATCATCAAGAATTCTTTCCGTTTCGCTTATTGACTGACAGATGGTTTTTATATAATGCTCCTTTTTTTCAGGAGTATCAGCTATACCGTCAAGAAGTCCCTCAGCGTATCCTTTGGCAGAGGTTAAAGGCGTTCTCAAATCATGTGCAATTCCCGCTACAAGAACCTGACGTTCCTCCTGCACTTTATTCTGATTTTCAATTGATTCCTTTAATCTAATCCGCATATCGTTAAATGCATGAACAGTCTGTCCAAGCTCATTTGTTGACTCATAATCTATATTATAATCAAGATTTCCTCTGGCAATTTCATTTGCACCGTCGGCAATTTTTTTAATAGGCTTTACAATTGTTTTTGATGATATAAAAGAAATAAAGCTTATTGCAATTGCAAAAAGTGCAACTATAATTAACACAATTATTCCTGTTCTGCCGAGAAGCAGATTCGTAAAGCCCTTAATGCTCACTCTTTTTGTTAAATCATTAACTGTATAATCATCATTAACTATCATTATAAGATAGCTGCTGGAATCGGACTTTACGTGATTAACAATAACAAGACCATTATAACCGAAATAGTTCAGATTCTTATCCTTATCAAAATCCACAAGCCTTTTTGCTTTTTCTGTTATTCTGCTGTCCCCGCCAGTGGCATAGAATAATTCTCCGTCACGTTCAATATATATCACCGAGTTAATCTTTTCAAGCGGCGACACAAAATTTGACAAATTTTCAAGTACTTCCTTCTCACTTTCACTGCCTGTGAGTTCATTGGAAATACTCCACATTGTCTGTGACCACTGAATCTGATTAATTGTACTGTATGTATTTGTTGTTACAGTTGAGAAATTGAAATAAGATGCAATTGTATGAACAAGTACTGTTGAAAAGCTGGCAATTATTATAATAGGAATCACAATAGCAAGTACCGAGGTCAGCACAATTCTGGTATTGATTTTCAGATTTCTTGAGCTTCTTTTCTTTTTTTCTCTCTTTTTCTTCATATCAATTTTTCTCTTTTCTCATTGGCAAATTCAATAATCTTGCCAAGATGAAGCCCTGTAAAATACAAGCATTTCTGCTCAATATCATCAATCTCGTGGGTTGCATAGTATTTAATTAAACCGATTATTCCCGACACAATATATTCACGTGAAAAAACATCAACACCGCCAATATCGTCAGTAAACAAATCAAGAATACGTGATATAACCGGCTTGAGCTTTTCAGTTAAAACATCACCGTTGCTTCCGTTGAAAAGCACCTTATAAGCCTCCTTGTCACTGTCAACCGCACTGATACCAAGACTTATTATGGTTGCAACACTTTCAGGCGTAAAATAGTTTTTCTGAACACGTCTCAGCTGCTTTCCAACCCTGAAAAAAAGTGTTCGCATAAGATCATCACAAATTTTATTCAGCAGCTCATACTTGTCTGCATAATGCAGATAAAACGTATTTCTGCTTATCATCGCCCCATCTGTGATATCCTTAACAGAAATATGCTCAAAGCCCTTTTTTTCAACCAGCTCAAAAAAAGAAGCTCTTATTGCTGCCTGTGTTCTTTTAATTCTTAAATCTACAGTTCCGTCCTTTTTGCCCATAAACTCTCCCCATGTCAATTAATTAATATGTGCACTTTATTTGGCTGGTTGTATTATAGCATAATTGCTTTTTAAATTCAATAAATCGTAACACTTGGTTAATCGTATTTATATTAATTAATTATTAAATAAAATAATTAATTTTATGTTTTTCTTGACTAAATACCACTTTCATAATAGAATACACGTGTATTGTATT
>JAIDEF010000047.1 GCA_029054965.1 Eubacterium sp. | reverse complement strand
GAGCATAGTGCATTATAAATCCATTTACATATGATTTGGCAATATCCTTTTGTTTTGAAAGCTTATTGCAGTAATTACGCATGTTTTCAAGAATATCGGCAGGCTTTGCTCTGTGCAGTGCAGAGCCGATTTTTCTCATTGATTTTCCGGGCATCCATGGGAAAGCTCTGTGAAAAAAGAAAATATCGGGGCCTTGCGTTCCTGCCATAAGGGCATCTTCGTTTAAATCAAAATCAACATATGTATAAAGATGCGGCAGCAGCTCACGTGCAAATATGCAGTGTGTCGAATATGAAGGCATTAAATCAGTCCTTTGAAATCATTTGGGAAATCACATTCAATAGTTATTTTCTTATTTGTAATCGGATGAGTGAAATAAATTGTTTTGCAGTGCAGTGCCTGCCTTTTGATTAAATCTGTATTTCCGCCATAAAGCGTATCACCCAGCAGCGGATATCCAAGGTGTGAAAAATGAACACGAATCTGATGCGTTCTGCCTGTTTCAAGATTTATTTTAAGAAGAGTAGTATCGTTTTTATTGCCGATTGCTTCCCAGTGGGTTACAGCTTTTTCGCCGTCATCAAAAACACCACGTTCAATTATACTTTCACAAACACGGCGGATTGGCAAATCGATTGTACCTTTTCCGTTTAATATTCCGCAGCAGACAGCATAATAATCCTTGTGTATTTTACCTGCCAGCTTACAGGCAGCAAGCTCATTTTTTGCAATGAGCACCAGTCCTGATGTGTCACGGTCAAGTCGGTATACTGCACGGAAAGCAGTGTCATTTTCCATATAGCAGGCGGCAGCATTTGCAAGAGTGTCGCCCCTGTGATTTCTGCTTTCGTGAACAGGCATGAAAGCAGGCTTGTTAAGTACAAGTATATCCTCGTCGTTATAAACAGGCTTTACATCATCAGTGATTAATTTTTCAGGCATTTTACCCTTGTTTTCAATAGATATTTTAATAGTATCATCGGTGAATATTTTGTCGATTGTTCGTGCAAATTCGCCGTTTTTTGTTATTCCGTTTTCAGTGTTTTTCAGCTTTGTGAGCAGTGCAGATGATACACCGAAATCCCTGAGAAAATCCCGTATCTGTCTGCCGCTGTCTTTATCTGATATTTTAAATTCAATAATTCTCATAATTAAAAAAGCAGTCCTCAGTTTATTCCAAGAACTGCTAATAAGTTTATATTAGTCTACTTTTACAATCCAGCCCATTTTGTCATCAAGTCTGCCGAACTGCATACCTGTTAATGTGTCATAAAGCTTCTGGGTTAAATCACCTGTTTTGAAATCGTTGATTTCAATAGTGTCACCCTCATATGTAAGACTGCCTACAGGACTGATAACAGCCGCTGTACCTGTTCCGAACACTTCTTCAAGCTTGCCTGACTTAGCAGCATCCATAATGAAATCAATTGTAAATCTTTCCTCGTGAACGGTATAACCCCAATCTCTGAGAAGCTCGATACAGCTCATTCTTGTGATTCCCGGAAGAACAGTGCCCACTGTAGGAGCAGTGTAGATTTCGCCGTCAACCTTGAACATAATGTTCATTGAACCAACCTCTTCTACATACTTTCTTTCAACACCGTCAAGCCAGAGTACCTGTGAGAAGCCAAGCTTGTGACCCTTTTCAGATGCAATGATTGATGCTGCATAGTTACCGCCGCATTTGATGTAGCCTGTGCCGCCCGGGGTAGCACGTACATACTCGTCCTCAACATAAATTTTAACCGGATTCATACCCTCTTCGTAGTAAGCACCTGATGGTGAGCAGCTAACGATGAACTTGTATTCATCTGCTGCCTTAACACCGAGAACAGGCTCAGTAGCGATTGTGAACGGGCGGATATATAAGCTTGTTTCAGGCTCGCTTGGTACCCAGTCCTTTTCAACCGCAACCAATGCTTTTACTGCCTCTACAAAATCCTCAACAGGGATTTCGGGAATGCAAAGTCTGTCGTGTGTTGATTTCATTCTCTCACCGTTTTTGTCGGGTCTGAAAAGCTGAACGCTTCCGTCAGGAGTTCTGTAAGCCTTCAAGCCCTCAAAGCATTCCTGTGCATAGTGAAATACAAGTGCAGAAGGGTCAAGTGCAAGTGGCTGGTAAGGCACAATTCTTGCATTGTGCCAGCCTTCACCTGTCTTATAGTCCATAATAAACATATGGTCAGTGAATATGTTTCCGAAGCCCAGCTTGCCTTCAGGCTTAGCCTTTGGTGTTTGTGTTAATTCATACTTGATTTCCATTGTATATTACCTCTTTTGTAATGAATTTGCTGTTTAATAGTTGAAAGCTATGAGCGTACCGCCGTTTGAAGCGTATAAGGTATTAAGACCGCTGGCTCTTAAAATAATTATATTGCTTTCCTTGAAATTTGTATTATTAACAATCACTTCTTTGATTGTGTTTGCTTTTTCCTCGCAGCATACATGGCTGATAATGCAAAGCTTATCGCTTAAATCAGCACCCTCTGTGTCCTTGGCAATAAGGTGTGACAGCTTAACAAGAGTACGTTTTGTAGTCAAATCCTTGCCTGCAATTGCAACCTTGCCGTTTTCGGCACGTCCTATTAATTTAACTCTCAGTGCTTCAATAACATTTGCAGCAAGGTTAAACAGTCTGCCGTTGCCCTTCAGAATATCAAAGCTTTCAAGGCAGAAATAAAGTCTGCTTCTGTGTGCAATGAAATCCTCAACTGCTTCAACAACCTCGCTGAAACAGTTGCCTGAATCTGCAAGCCTTTTTATCTCCATAGCAATGAGTGTTTCAAGACCTGATGTAGCAAGAGAATTGAAAACATGAATATTTTTATTATCATTGTTTTCATCTTTGTAAAGCTCAACACCCTGAACAGCACTGTTATAGCAGCCGCTGAGCTTATCGGTTATTGTCAGGATATAAACCTCATCCTCATCTC
>JAIDEF010000046.1 GCA_029054965.1 Eubacterium sp. | reverse complement strand
GTATAACGGTAATATTTGTTTTGTTATTTATATGCTCTGTTCTTCCTGAAAAAGTATTAGTTTTTTTTGAAAAGACAGGTAGTATTTCATTGGAATTATATTTAATTCATGGTGCATTATATGTGTGTCTTATGCAATTTAAATTTTTAAGAACATGGTATGTTTATATAGCGTTGACAATCGTAGCTGTGATTATAAGTGTTTATGTGGCAAAATTCAGAAAGTATATCGTGGGGTTATATATGAAACGCATCACGAAGCGTTAATGAACTCTATGAATGATATATGAGGTGTTATTATGAATATAGTAGCAATTTTGGCGAATGGTGTTGGTTCACGTTTTGGAAGTAATGTTCCGAAGCAGTTTCACAAAATCAACGGTAAAATGGTAATTGAATATGTAATCGAGTCAATACTTGAAGGAAAGAAGGTTGACAAAATTGTTGTTGCAACAAATGTTGAGGCAAACAGTGTTTATCTTGCAGATATTTGTGAACAGAACAATATTGATTTAGTTGAGGGAGGGAGTACACGTAACCGTACTCTGCGCAATGTTCTTGACTACATTGACAGCAAGTATGACTGCAAAAAGCTTATTGTGTGTGATGCAGTGCGTCCGATGATAACAGGTGAGCTTATGGACACTTATTTTGAAAAGCTTGATTGCTCGGCTGCTGTTGTAACTGCACAGAAAATCACCGATTCATTGGGCTGCTATGATTTTCAGAAGGTCAACAGAGAGCGTTATTATCTTATGCAGTCGCCTGAGGGCTTTGATTTTAGGCTTCTTAATGACAGCTTTGACTCTGAATCAGAGCTGACAGAGGTAACACAGCAGCTCCCTGAGGACAGTAAAATCGAACTGTATTTTGATTTTAATAATAATTTCAAGCTTACTTATCCTGCCGATTTAAAGTATCTTGAGGCACTTATTAAGGACAGAGAAAACCATATTAAGGTTGATAACATTTTAAATAATGTTGTAAGGCTAAAGAATTATCTTGTTAAGTATTATCCAAAGGAAGCAAGTGAATGGGTAAATACTTTAAAAAGCGAAATACCCAGCCTTTTAAAAAAATGGCAGATTGATGAATATAAGGTTATTAAAACCTCTCACTTTGGTATTATTTTTATTGCACACAGTATAAAATACGGAAAGTGTGTGCTTAAAATAATTCCTCCGTTTATCGGAAGATACGAGCAGGAATGCTCTTGCTACCGTTCTTTGAATGCAAGCTTTATGTGTGAGCTTCTCGATTTTGATGATAGCTGTTCAGCACTTCTTATGGAGTATTGTTATGAGGCAGATGAGCCTGATGAAAAAAACATTGTATCGTTTTTTGATAAGGTTCTGCATGGAGCTGTTAATAAGTACTCTGATATTGATGCTTCAGGCTTTCATAATTATTCGGATATCCTTCATAAAAAGCTCAGTGAGAATGCCTTTGATTATGAGAATGAAAGAATTATGCATTATGTTAATAAGGCAGCACAGCTTTATGATGATACTTTTAAGGAACAGGACAGCGTGTTGATTCACGGTGATTTACACAGTTATAATATAATGTCAAAAAACAATCAGCTTGTTGCAATTGATCCGATTGGTTATATTGCACCGATTGAAATAGATATTGCACGTTTTATAGGTACTGAATTAACTGATGGAAATGGTAATATTACTGAAAATTACAGGCGGCTGCTTGAGCAGTTTTCATCCGTTGCTGACCCTGAAAGACTGAAAAAGGCTTGTTTCATAGATATAGTTTTCAGACTTCACAACAGCCTGTTTGAAAATGAAAACTATGATTTAACCGATAAATGGTTAAATGTATTAAATCAGATAGTATAAAAAATATCCCCTCACTGTATACTGAAAAAGTTTACAGTAGGGGATTTTTTATTGTTACAAAGCTTTTATTTTGTTTTTCTCCAGGTATTGGGGCTGAACAGCAGTATAATGGGGAAGAGCTCAAGTCTGCCGGCCAGCATATCAAAAATCAGTACTAATTTTGATAATGTGTTGAAATCGGCATAATTACCTGTTGGACCTACTAAATCAAGACCCGGACCGATGTTATTAAAGCAGGCAATAACGGCAGTAAAGCTTGTTGTGGGGCTGAAATTGTCAAGCGATATCAGAAATACTGATATTACCATAGTTATAATATAAATATTCAGGTATGAGGTGACACCCTTCATTATCCTGTCGTCAACGGTTTTTCCATTGATTCTGACCTTAACAACCGAATGCGGACGGAGCATCTGTCTTATATCACATAGCATCTGCTTAATGAAAAGCTCAGCTCTTACAATTTTAAGTCCTCCGCCTGTTGAGCCTGCCGAGCAGCCAATGCACATAAGTATTACCAGCAGGATTTTTGAGAAGGTGGGCCACTGGTTGAAGTCTGCCGTGCAGAAGCCTGTTGTGCTCATTACAGAGTTAACGGCGAAAAACGAGTCCCTTATTGCCACGGAAATATTGCTGTACATATTTGAAATGTTCAGTGTAATAAGAATAACGCTTGCCACATTAAGTATTAAATATCCTCTTAACTCCTCATCCTTGAATATATCCTTAAACCTTTTTGTTAAAAAGAAAAAGTAAAGATTGAAGTTAATTCCGAAAAGAAACATAAATATGATAAGCACCCATTCTGTGAATGGACTGTTATAGCCTAAAACAGAATTGTTTAAAACAGAAAATCCGCCTGTGCCTGCTGTTGAAAAAGCGTTAACAACACAGTCAAAGAATCTTATATTATCACCCGAAATCATACTGCCGAAATAGAGCACTGCAATTTCAAGAATGGTCATTACAAAATAAATGATATATAAAATTCTTGCACTGTCAGAAATTTTTGATGTTACCTTATTTGCGGTCGGACCAGGAACCTCTGCACGCATAATATACATCTGATTGCCCTTTGCCTTCGGCAGTATGGCAATCATAAATGAAAGTATACCCATTCCGCCTATCCAGTGCGTAAAGCTGCGCCAGAAAAGGATTGACTTAGGCAGTGAATGTATTTCCGTAAGAATTGATGCACCTGTTGTTGAAAAGCCTGATGCCGTTTCAAACACTGCGTCAATATAATTTGGTATTGCCGAGCTTATAACAAAGGGCAAAGCACCTAAAAGTGACATTATAATCCACGCAAGTCCACAGATTGCAAAGCCCTCTTTTGCAAAGATATTAAAATTTTTTGGTTTTTTAAATGTTAAAAGTGAGCCTATTGCAACAATAATTGCAATAGGTATTAAAAAGCTTTGAACGCTTGCCTCGGCAAAGCCGTTCAGGGAGTAATAAACCATTACCACTAACGGCAACAGCATTAATGCACCCAGGATTAACAATATTTTACCCAGGTAATATGAAACTGCTCTGAAATTCATTTTTTCTCCTATTGTAAAATATCATTTAGCTTGTTAATAATCTGATCCTTTGAAACAATAATGACCAAATCACCTTCACGGATTTCATCATTACCGCCCGGAAATATGATTTTATTGTTCCTGTTGATTGCTGCAATCAGTACATTTTTTCTTATTCTTAAATCAGAAATCGGTTTGTTTATGAGGCGTGCACTTTTGTCAGCGAAGAATTCGCTTGCCTCAATTTTACCGTCAACAAGCTTGTATAGTGTACGCATATTTGCAGAGCTTGCATTCTCACTGGCTCTGACATACTGTGTAATCATGGATACCGTAATA
The DNA here is from genome assembly GCA_029054965.1 of Eubacterium sp. GTDB lineage: Bacteria > Bacillota > Clostridia > Oscillospirales > Acutalibacteraceae > Eubacterium_R. The sequence continues at coordinate 1,052 of JAIDEF010000046.1, read as the reverse complement.
TCACTTATATTGATGATTGTGTCAAGACCTACATCATCAAGCAGCCTGCTCAGCTTTGAGTTTTTTACTTTTGTAATTGTTTTTGTTATGCCTGCTCTTTGAGCATAGAGTGATACAAGAAAGTTGGTTTCATCGGTTTTTGTCAGAGTAACCACGGCATCCATATTTTCAAGACCCTCTTCGTCAAGAAATTCGTGGTCATTGGCATCACCATTTATAATTGTCGCAGACGGAATAAGGTCAAAAAGCTTTTCACACTGCTTTCGGTCCTTTTCAATGATAACAACATTTTTACCCAGTGCCATAAGCATATCACTCAGGTAAATACCCGCTCTCGAACCACCTATAATCATTATGTTTTTTAGGGTTTTGTTTTTGGAATTAATCAGTGCTCTGCCGATGCTTGCAAGCTCCTTGTGAGCGCCTGTAATGTGGATTTTATCATTTATCTGAAGTACAAAGTTGCCGTTCGGGATAAATACATCATCGCCTCGCTCAACGGCACATATCAGCATATTGTTTGTAAGCTTTGATGAAATACTGCCTATGCTTGAGCCGGCAATATTTGAGCCCTCTTTGATTTTGTATTCAGCCATATCAATAATTCCGTTTGCAAAGGATTCAATGTTTCTTGCATCGGGGAACTGCAGAATTCTGCTTATTTCAAGTGCAGCAGCAAAATCAGGGTTAATCATTATTGAAATTCCCAGCTCATTTCTCATAAAATCAAACTGAGCATTATATTCGGGATTTCTAACTCTTGCAATTGTTTTTCTTGCTCCCAGCTTTTTAGCCATAAGGCAGATCAGTATGTTGTTCTCGTCGGATTCAGTTGTGGCAATAACAAGCTGGGATGTGCCAGCACCTGCTTCCTTTAAAACATTTATGTGTGTAGCACTTCCGCAGATTCCCTGAATGTCGAACTTATCAACAAGATTTTCAACAACGCCCGGTACAATGTCAACTATTGTTACATCGTGCTCCTCGTTGCTTAAGCTTTTGGCAAGCTTTCTGCCAAGATTACCGGCACCGATAATTGTAATATTCATATT
>JAIDEF010000045.1 GCA_029054965.1 Eubacterium sp. | reverse complement strand
AAATCTTTGGAGCTTTGGTTTACATAGCTGACAATATCATCAGTGGTTTCGCATTTTTCAGTAATATCAAGTACTAGATCATAATCATTTCGGTATTTTTCTTTAATTGTATTTTGGAAAAAGAAAAATCTTGTTGAGCAAAGTGCACTGAGCACAAAAAGTATAATTGCTGATAATAATATGATTTTTGATATTGTTTTATTAAAATGATTATCAAAAAGACTGTTATTACAATTTTTTGTTTTTATGCTGTAGCCTGATGATGCCATTGTTATCAAAATGACAAAAGCACCTGTGATAACTGTTAATACAATTGAAAATAAACTGTTGATTTCAGATTTTTCCGGTATAGCTCCGTTTAACAATAAATTGATTAGACTGTTAAAATTGAAAGCATTTTTGCAGTGTTTGAACTTACCAAATATGTAAACACAGTGGTACCGATTCCACCGATAAAATTCATTATGCAAATAGGAAGTCGGTTTCTTTTTATTGTTATGTAGGAACAGACAGAAAATAGCCCTAAGATTCCTAATATGCTCGACATACTTATTGATATTGTTCCGATATCATCAAATATAAATTCTTTTAACAAATAATATGTACCGCCAAGGAGCAGCAGCCATATTACTGTGCAGACTATATCCCCAACAGGTGTGTAAAAATCGTTGTGCAGTGTTCCGAGCTGTTCGGCAATGTCAACACTCTCACCCATTTTTTCAACAGCCATTTCTTCTGCTTTTTCTGCATCGTATCCGATTTCCTCGTTGAATTCCTTGTGCTTGAGTATGTGGTCGGCTAACTCCGCCTCAACCTTGTGCTTTTCTTTGGTATCAAAAATTTTTGAAGTAGCATCTTTTATATAATCATTAATTTTCATTATGCGAAATTAAGTACCTTTTTAACGGAAACTGAGAATTGTTCAAATTCCTTTTTTCTGTCAGCAAGGTGCTTTTTGCCTTTCTTAGTGATATGATAATATTTTCTTTTTCTGCCTTCTTCATTATTCCAATAGGATTCAACTAATTTTTCTTTTTCAAGAGAGTGAAGCAGGGGGTACATTGTACCTTCCTTGAGAGAAAAGGCGTTTTCACTTCGATGTTCAAGTTCTTTAACGATTCGATAGCCGTACATATCCTCCTTCTCAATAACTGCAAGTATCAGTGTGGGAGTACTGCCGCTAACGAGTTCTTTGCTGAATTTCATTTAATCAGTTCCTTTCATTTACATAGATGCTCTATGCATAGATTATCATAGCGTGAAAAATTTGTCAAGAAAAAAGAGAGGTAAATCCTCTCTTTTCTTATACAAACACAAAGTGAATTAAAAGCATATAGCCTATAGTGCCGACCGCTATGCTCAGCAGAGTGTTTCTTTTCCATATATGTATAGCTGCCGTTGCTGTAACTGCAATTATCTGTGGAATGATTGAATTTATGTCACCCTTTGTGAAATCCCTCAGGCAGTACACGATTAGAACACCGATTATTGCCACGGGAAGAATTTCACCAAGATAGTGAACAAATTTAGGAACTTCTTTTTTTCCGGGGAAAAGTGCGAACGGAAAAAGTCTTGTTGCAAAGGTGCATATTGCAGCTACCGCAATTATAAGTATGGTTTCTTTAATACTAAGGGGCATATTACATTACCTCCTTGCCGAAATATGGCTTTGCGGCTGACATAACAGCTACAGTAAGTATCAGTGTAGGAAGCAGAAAATTCTCTGCTTTGAAAATTATCAGACACAGTAT